>JBLIIR010000020.1:0-19401 GCA_047635255.1 Porticoccus sp.
GAGATTGTTGATATGCCTGTTACAGTGGCTGTAGACACAAATGGTGAGTCAGTACATCGTACTGGACCAGAAATTTGGAAAACAAAAATTGAAGAGCAGGCGTTGAAGCTCGGAGAATAAGTTATTCTAACCCAGTTTCTATTGATAGACGCTGTTTTTTTGGCTTTCTATGCGAACAACTAGGAATTTTCATGGCCAATAGTCTTTACTGGTATGATTATGAAACATTCGGATTAGATCCAAGCCGCGACGGCATATCACAATTTGCTGGCATTAGAACCAATGAAAGGTTGGAAGTAATTGGTGAGCCATTAACTATTTATTGTCACCCTCCGATTGATCGATTGCCTTCACCTGAAGCTTGTCTAGTCACAGGGATTACCCCACAAATAGCTTTAGAAAAAGGAATTCCAGAAAAAGAATTTATTCAAAAGGTGCTGCAAGAGCTATCTTGTCCCAATACATGTGGGGTCGGATACAACAGCATTGGATTTGATGATGAGTTTACCCGATACACTCTTTACCGTAATTTTTATGACCCTTATTCCCGAGAATGGGAGCATGGCAATTCTAGGTGGGATATTTTAAATCTACTTCGTCTATCTCGAGCGTTGAGACCAGATGGAATTGAGTGGCCAGTTAAAAATGACGGCTCCCCTTGTTTTAAGCTGACTAGCCTGACTCAGGCTAACGGGATTGATCATGCGTCCGCTCACGATGCTTTGTCTGATGTGCTGGCTACAATTAATGTGGCTAAGCTAGTGATGACCAATCAGCCAAAACTATATGATTATATATATCAGCTTCGATTTAAAGATAAGGTGATGGAGCTGATTGATGTTCGTCAACGCAAGCCATTCTTGCATGTGTCTGGAAAACTTCCAAAGGAAAACTATTATACGACTTTAATGTTGTCGTTGACGCCTCATCCCACCAACAAGAATTCTGTTATCTGCTTTAATCTGATGGGCGATCCAGAGCCTCTTTTGGAGCTTTCAGTAAAGGAGATCTATCAGCGTTTATTTTTTCGAAAGAGCGATCAAGAGAAGCTTTCAGTTTTAACCATAGAGGTCAATAAATGCCCTGTGGTAGCCACAGCTAAACTGATAGATAGCTTGGTCGCGAAACGCCTAGGGATATCGCTTGAGCAGTGCGAATATAATCTCCAACTTTTATTAAAAAATGACCTGGCCTCTAAATTGCAGGCAGTTTACGCTATGCGTGTATTTGAGAATAGCGATGACCCTGAGAGAGCTTTATATCAAAGATTCATTGATAATTATGATAAAAAATTATTGCCAATAGCGAGAGACGCATCCCCTCAGGAGCTCACAGCTGATAGCATACTTTTTCGAGATAAACGCTACCAAGAATTAATATTTCTTTATAGGGCAAAAAATTATCCTGATTCTTTGAGTTTGCAAGAACGGGCTGTTTGGAAAAATATACGCCTCAAGAAATTAACTGATATCGTAGAGGGACAACTGTCCTTGAAGGGTTATTTCTCAAGGATAGACGAGCTGTTTTCAGCACAAGAGCTCTCAAAACAAGATCGCAATGTTTTGTTGTCCTTAAAAGATTGGGGTCGAGATATCCTGGATGAACTACATATCAAATAAAGATGCTGGTTCGAATACGAGAAAGTCGCTAAAATAAGCATACATGGGTATTAATTGTGAGGGAAAAGTGAAATTTGAAGGCGCAAGTATTCTCTCCGTTAGTCAATTCGAAAGAGCTGATATTGATACCATTTTTCATGTAGCCAATCGTATGGAGCCTTACGCTCAGAGGCAGAAAAGAACCCGTGTTCTAGAAGGGGCCATTCTTGGCAATATGTTTTTTGAGGCAAGCACCAGAACTCGTATCAGCTTCGGTAGTGCCTTTAATCTTTTGGGTGGAGATGTAAGGGAAACTGTTGGGTTTGAATCTTCTGCTTTAGCAAAAGGAGAATCTTTACACGATACAGCAAGAGTATTGTCCGGCTTCAGCGATATTATCTGTATGCGGCATCCTGAGCCTGGTTCAGTTGCAGATTTTGCAAAGAGTAGCCGAGTTCCAGTCATAAACGGTGGCGACGGCAGCAATGAGCACCCTAGTCAGGCATTGCTTGATTTATATACAATTGAAAAAGAGCTGAAGGGCTTGGGACGAAAGATTGATGGGCTTCGCATCGCTATGATTGGTGATTTGAAGCACGGAAGGACAGTGCATTCTCTCAGTAAATTATTGATGCTATTTAACAACATTTCCGTGCAACTTGTGTCTCCCAAAGACCTAGCTATGCCAAACAATATTGTAGAAGAGATGAGAAGCAAGGGCTTGTCTGTAACAGAGTCAGAAAAAATTGAATCCAGCATATCCCACGTAGATATTGTTTATTCGACTAGAATTCAAGAGGAGCGATTTACTAGCAAGGATGAGGCTGACTTATACCGAGGTAAATTTAGGTTAAATCAAGCAATTTATACCGCCCACTGTGAGCCCAACACTGTCATTATGCATCCGTTGCCTAGAGACTCCAGAGAGGAGGCGAACGAGCTGGATATAGATCTTGATGGTAATCCAAGTCTGGCCATTTTTCGTCAGACGGATAATGGTTTGTTGGTTCGTATGGCCTTATTTGCCATGACCCTTGATGTGGTTCATTTGGTAGAAAAAAATTCGGCTGATGTGCCTTGGTATAATCTCCGTTAGCTCCCATAAGGCAAGTTCCGCAGTAATACTCATTTAACAAAAAAAGCCATTTTAACTATGAATGAATTTGATGATATCAGACCTTATTACGATAGTGAGGTGGTTGCTGTTTTGTCCAGGCTGGCAAAGAACCGAGAATTTATAGACACTCTTTTATCAATTAAGCATCCAAAGTTACGTCGTTGGGCTCCTTGGTTGGTGCGCCCAGTTACTTCTTATGTATTGCGCTCTTCTTTCTCAAAGATGCGAACAGTTAGCCATCTTCATAGTGCTATAAGACAGAGCTTCGGTAATCTATTAGCAGAAATTGGTAGTGTTTTAACGGTCACCGGTCTTGAAAAATTGGACCGAAATACGCCATACCTCTTCATCAGTAATCACCGTGATATAGCGATGGACCCCGCTTTTGTTAATGTTGCCTTGCTTGACGATGATAGGGATAGCGTAAGAATTGCGATAGGAGATAATCTTTTAACTAAACAATTTGTATCTGATTTGGCTCGAGTGAATAAAAGTTTTGTTGTTAAGCGATCAGTTGTAGGGAGACGTGAAAAGATGACCGCATTAATGCAGTTATCGCGATACATCCGTTCTTCGTTAGCTGAAGATAAATCTTCAGTATGGATTGCTCAACGGGAAGGTCGCGCAAAGAATGGCATGGATAAGACAGAGCCTGCGTTGTTAAAAATGCTGACATTCAGTAAGCAGAAAGACCAAACTTTTGGAAATGCTTTACGAGAGCTTAATGTGGTTCCTGTGGCTATTTCGTATGAATTTGACCCCCTTGATGCAGAAAAAGGGTTGGAGCTCCTAGAAAAAAGAACAAACGGCAGCTATGAAAAAAATGAACATGAAGATTTTTTTAGTATATATCAAGGTATTGTGGGCCGGAAAGGCGCAGTGCATGTTTCCTTTGGAGAACCTCTAGTGGTCGATTACCCATCTGCAGATGAGGCAGCACTGGCAATGGATCAGCAGATTATTGGTAACTACAAGCTGCATGCTACCAACTTATTGGCATACCATAAATTATATAAGCCCAGCGATGAAACTGACATTATGCTTGCAGAGATTGATTGCGATTGGGTGAAAATAACCCATGAGTTTAATCAACGCATCAATTCTATCGCTCCTGAGGCTCAAAAAATTGTTCTCGAAATGTATGCAAATCCTGTTTCTCAAAAAATAGCCCGCCGCGGATCCCTATAGAGAATTTATTTTTCTACTCGCAAGCGGTTAGTCTGATTTAGTTTTACTTAAAAGTCTTTAGAGACCCTACCCCTGCTGTTACAATCTTCTCTGATCCCTGTATTTACTGCTTAAATGGAACATAATGCCGATAGATGACGCAATAAAAGAAGAGATTCAGCAAGGCTATCGTCAGTTTTTAGAGAATAACAATTTGCGGCCAAGACTTGGGCAAAAGCAAATGATAGCAGCTATCGCTAATACCATAGGCAGCGTTAAGCAAGACGAAGAAGGATGCAAAATTTCTGATGATGGTATTTGTGTAGTTGAGGCAGGCACAGGGACAGGCAAAACAATTGCCTATTTGTTATCGACGCTCCCTTTGGCCAGGCTGCTAGGAAAACAAGTAGTTATTGCTACTGGGACGGTTGCGCTGCAAGAGCAGTTGGTTAATAAAGACATCCCCTTGTTGTTGGAAAGTGTGGGATGGAACTACAGTGTTAGTCTTGTTAAAGGTCGCGGGCGATATCTTTGCCCCCTTAAGTTAGAGCAGTGCCTTGATACCGCCCAAGCAAAGGATGCCGGCGCGTTTTTGTTCGAGGATGAGATCGCTTTTAATCCAACGGCTAATATCATAGCAAGTTATCGTGCTATGGATCAGTCTCTGAAAGAAGGCAGTTGGCCGGGAGATAGGGATAGCTGGTCCGATGTTTTGGAAGATGTAGATTGGCGCCCGCTGACAGTAGATCGACGCCAATGCACAGGGAGGCGCTGTCGATACATTACAGAGTGCTGTTTTTTCAAGGCCAGAGATGAGCTAGAGAAATCTGAATGCATTGTTGCCAACCATGATTTAGTGATGGCTGATTTAGCCTTGGGCGGTGGGGTGATTTTGCCTGCTCCCGAGGATACTATATATATTTTCGATGAGGCTCATCGAATAGGTGCGACAGCGCTAAATCATTTCTCGAGTCAGTGCCGTCTAAAAAATACTATGAATTGGTTGAGTCAAGTCAAGAAGCAAATAGCTGGAAAATTGGCGATTTTTTTACATACCCCAGACATCCAGAAGCGTTTAGAAAAAATAGGCAAGGCGGCCGAGGCATCTGAAACATTATTAGGGTTAAGTTACCCTATCTTCGAAAAATTATTAAATAATATGGATAATGAGACACCTTCTTGGTGTTTCCCCGGAGGTGATCCAGGAGGCGAGATAAGAGAGATTGCTGGGCATGTGTCAGAAGAATTGAATATACTGGCTGCCTTAGTTAAAACATTATCGGATAGTCTGGGAGAGGCTATGGATGAGCCTCATTTCCCTCTTCCACAAGTAGATCTAGAGCAATTATTTCAGCAAGTAGGAGTTTGGCAGAGCAGGGTTGAGGCGGTCCAGAGATTGTGGAAAAGCTACGCGCAAAGCGCAAATACTGATATTGGTTCTAAGAACGATAGCAAGCTTAAAAATAATCTTGAGCGCTCTCCCAGTGCTCGATGGATTTCGCTTGAGCAATCAAATTTGGGTAATTTGGATATTTGCTTGTCTGCATCACCAACAGATGCTGGAGGTATCTTTCATGCAAATTTATGGAAGCAGTGTTACGGCGCTATACTTACATCAGCTACACTAAGAACATTAAGCAGCTTTAATAATTTTAAGCAGCGTACTGGGCTGCCAGCTCAGACAGAGTGCGTAGCAGTAGAAGGGGCTTTTGATTTTTCTGCTGCAGGGATTTTGTTGATTCCAGATATCGGTGTTGACCCAAGTGATTCAGCTGGCCACACGAATGCGTTGATTGAAAAGATGCCGGAATTAATTGACTGGAATGAGGGAACTTTAGTTCTTTTCTCTTCTCGCCGACAGATGGATTTGGTGTCAGAGGGGCTACCATCAGAGTATAGAAAAATTGTCCTGATTCAAGGACAGTATGGGCATCAAGAAATTGTACGCCGACATAAGCTAGCTATTGATGAGGGGGAAGGTAGTGTTATTTTTGGCTTAGCAAGTTTTTCTGAGGGCATGGATTTCCCTGGCAGTTATTGTCGACATGTTATTATTGCTAAGATACCTTTCTCAGTTCCAGATGATCCTATTTACTCAACAGTATCTGAATGGATAGAGGGAAAAGGAGGTAATCCATTTATGGATTTAATGTTGCCTGAGGCATCTATTCGATTACATCAGGCATGTGGTAGATTGATTCGCACAGAGGACGACACAGGTAGGATTACCATTTTGGATCGCCGAATCATCACTAAGCGCTATGGCAAGCAACTGTTGGCTGATTTACCACCATTCGGTAGAAGCTTCTCTTAAAATTAGAGCGCTCGGTTAGCTTTTTAATTGAGTGCTTTTAGTTTAGCCTGAATTGCAAGCTTCATACTTAGTTGGTCTAAACCAGCTAGACCTAATTGATAGTCACGGCTTCCATGAGTTATAAATTTGTCAGGAAGACCTAGGTGCAACACTTGTGTAGTAAGACCTAAGCATGCCAGGTATTCGCTTACAGCGCTTCCAGCTCCACCAAAAACTGCATTGTCCTCAACTGTGACTAGCAGTATATTTTCTGACGATAGTTTTTCTATAAGCGCGACATCTAGTGGCTTAACAAAGCGCATATCTGCAACGGTGGCATTCAGCTCCTCTCCCACCAATCTTGCGGTTTCCAATAAAGCTCCAAAATTTAAGATCGCTAGCTGCTTTCCTTCCCTGACTATTTTACCCTTACCGATAGGTAGGGTCGTCATTTCTTGAGTTACCTCTATGCCTGGGCCTACTCCACGCGGATACCGAACAACAGCAGGACCGTTGTGAGAAAATCCAGTGTAAAGCATTTGGCGTGTTTCATTTTCATTGGAAGGGGTCATTATCATTAAATTCGGAACGCAACGGAGAAAAGTGATATCAAAACTCCCTGCATGACTCGCTCCGTCTTCACCAACAAGACCAGCGCGGTCTATAGCAAATAAAACATTAAGATTCTGCAGTGCCACATCATGAACGAGCTGATCATAGGCTCGTTGCAAGAAAGTAGAATAAATTGCAACTACAGGCTTTGCTTTTTCGCAAGCAAGGCCTGCAGCTAAGGTAATAGCATGTTGTTCGGCTATAGCAACATCATGGAAGCGATCTGGGTAACGTTGAGAAAATTCAACCATCCCTGAACCCTCACACATAGCTGGTGTAATTGCTACAAGTAGGGGATCTTCAGCTGCCATATCGCACAGCCAATCACCAAAAATTTGCTGATATTTCTTTTTTGGCGGCTTTGCTAAACTTTTTTCTTCGGGAACAGTTATATTTGACTCAATTTTATTTAACGCATGGTAGCCAACAGGATCTGATTCTGCTGGTCCAAATCCTTTACCTTTTTGTGTGATTGTATGTAAAAGAATTGGGCTTGAAAGGGCTTTTAGATTGCTTAATGTTTTTATTAAAAGAGGGATATCATGGCCATCTATGGGCCCTATATAATTAAATCCTAGTTCCTCAAAAACAATTCCTGGAGCAACCATTGCCTTCAGGTGTACTTCAGTTTTTTTAACAAAAGCTGAAGCAGCAGGTACTGCTCGCAGAACTTTTTTGCCTCCTTCGCGTATTGTATTATAGAAACGACTAGACCATATCTTAGAGAAGTAGGTCGCGAGACCTCCTACATTATGTGAGATGGACATATTGTTATCATTCAAGATAACTAATAGGTCAGCATCGGTGTGAGCGGTATGATTAAGTGCTTCAAATGCCATACCTGCTGTCATAGCGCCATCACCAATAATGGCGACAGTTTTCTGTGTATCGTTATTAAGCTTGAAGGCAAGAGCCATACCCAGTGCGGCGCTAATGGAGGTGCTTGAGTGACCTGCGCCAAAAGCATCATAAGTGCTTTCTTCTCTGTTTGGAAAAGGTGATAAGCCCTTGGCCTTGCGCACAGAAAGTATTTCTTCTCTGCGACCAGTTAGAATTTTGTGTGGATATGCTTGGTGTCCAACATCCCAGACAAGCTTATCATCCGGCGTATTGAAGACATAATGTAGAGCAATAGTTAACTCAATGGCGCCCAGTCCAGCGCCAAAATGCCCACCACTGTGCCCCACGCTAAATAGCAAATAACCCCTTAATTCATCTGCCAATATCAATAGCTGTTCCGACGTGAGCCTCCTTAAGTCAGAAGGATCGTTAATGCTGTTGAGTAGTGGAGTTACTGGTCGAATTAGAGGTATGTTATTAAAGGTTTGTGCCATCTATTTGGTATCCGAAATTGAAATGTAATACTACACCAGAATTTATACTTAAGTGCTGCGATCTTGGTTTTTAAATTTAAAATACTTTTAGTGCTTTCGGCTGATAATATAGTCAGCCACTTCTCTCAGATATTGCGCATTTTCATCAAAAACTGATAACGCGCTTATTGCTGATGCATGTAATTGAGTAGCTTTTTCTCTGGCTCCGTCCAAACCAAGAAGTTGGACATAGGTAGCTTTTTTTAACGCCTCATCCGCACCTGCTATCTTCCCTATTGCCTTAGTATCTCCGACAACATCAAGAATATCGTCCTGAACTTGAAAGGCTAGACCAATAGATAGGCCGTAAGCATTAAGAGCTGTAAGTTGAGATGGGCTCGCAAGACCAGTAGATAGAGCGCTCATCATGATGCTAGCATGAATCATCGCACCAGTTTTTTTATGATGCATGAGCTCCAGCTCTTCTAGAGTTAATGTTTGGTTAATGGAGGATATGTCTATGACCTGCCCTTTCACCATCCCGTCTGCCCCTGCTGCTTTTGCAAGGCAGGTGATCAGTTGAAGTGATGTTTTAGGGGGAACTTTGTCAAATTTAGTGAGTTGTTCAAATGCCATTGCTTGCAAAGCGTCTCCGGCTAAGATTGCGATTGCTTCACCGAAAACAATATGGCAAGTAGGTTTATTTCTTCTTAGGGCATCATTGTCCATAGATGGCAGATCATCATGTATTAGTGAATAGGCATGCATTAGCTCTACGGACATAGATACTAGGTCGGTGTCTTCAGTTACTCCACCCACAGCTTCTGCTGTAGCATAAGACAATGCCGGACGTAAACGCTTACCACCATTTAAAACGCTGTATCGAATTGCTTCATGCAATAGATTACTAGAATCTATTCCTTCAGGCAGAAGGACAGTTAGTTTTTGCTCAATTCGTTGTTGGCAAGAGTGCAAAAAATCAGCAAAAGACTTGTTGCTCATTAGTTGTTCTCAGGCTCAAATGCCTCAAGCTTGCCTGATCCCATAGTTAGCATCTCAACTTTCAATTCTGCATCTTTTAGTGCCTGCTGGCATTCGCGAGTTATTTTAATCCCATCTTCAAAAAATTTGAGTGAGTCTTCGAGGTTTAGGGACCCTTCCTCCATGTTTTTTACTATGTTTTCTAGTTCATTGATTTTTTTTTCAAAATCAATAGGTTGTTTTGATTCTTTCACTTTACCATCCTCCAAAATATAATTAGCAGCAGTGACTGAGCTAATATGCATAGTCAATTGTCAGTCTACTGCATTGTTGAGTAGAATAATTTTACCCATATGCCCAAATACTTCCATTTGCATGTGCGCTTCAATAGCCCTTGATAAGGGATATGCAGAATCAATTACTGGCTTGATCTTATTTTTATTGAGGAAATGTACCATGTTTTTGAACTCAGTATTACTGCCCATAGTTGTTCCTTGAATACGAATATGATTAAAAAAAAGTTTGCCCATCGGAAGACCATTAGGAGGTCCGCCGGCCGTGGATCCAAAGAACACATATCGCCCACCAGGGAGAAGAGTGCTTAGTACGCCATTTAATGCATCGCCTACAGCGCTGTCAATGACGGCATTAAAGCCTCCAGATTGTTCGTGTAATTTTTTATAGCAATCCGGATCTTGGTAATTTTCAGCTCCAGTAGCCCCCAGCGCTTTAGCGGCATCAATTTTTTCTGTACTACCACTACTGACGTAAACTTCTGCGCCAAGATGCAGGCACCATAATATAGCAAACGTAGAGACGCCGCCGCCTGCCCCAGTGACCAAAACCTTTTGGCCTAAACATATTTCAGCCTGTGTGATCACTGCTCTCCATGCTGTAAGTCCAGCAAGTGGTATGGCTGCAGCTTGCTGCCAGTTTAAATGTTCTGGTTTAGCATAAACATCTCCTGCGGGAGAGCAAATAAATTCTGCAAAGGTGCCCTGATCAGGCATTCCAAGAACACGAAAATCAGGCCCATAATAAACTTCATTTTCTCCCCATGCCCTGGCCGGATAAAGAATAACCTCTCTACCAATTAAGCTTGAATTAACACCGTCGCCTACTTTATCTATTACCCCTGCTCCATCAGAGCCTGGTATGCAAGGCGCCCGTGTTCCTGGATAACCGCCTCGTGTCATCCAGTAGTCGCGTCGATTGAGCGCTGATGCAATCAGTTTTATGCGTACTTCTCCAGGCATAGGAGATGGGGTTTCTACCTCTTTGACTTTCAAGCAGCTGGGGCCATTGGTGTCTGTCAATACAACTGCTTTCATTGTGATATCCTTTACTTAAATATATTTACTATAGTTTACGGAATTTTTTAGTACACCTTTAGTCTTATATGAGGTATTTTTATATAATCTCTTGTTAGGAGGGCTAGGCTCTCTTAGTTGTAATTACTTAGGAGTAGTCATGTCTCAATTAAAGCGTTTGGCTTTTTTTCTGTTTATTGTTTGTTTTTTTTCCGCAGCGCATGCTGCGTTTCCTTTATCGGACGCTTCTGGAAATAAGCTACCTTCGCTATCTTCTATGCTAAAACAGGTAAACCCTGCAGTGGTAAATATCGCTACATTTTCAACAAATAATCAAGCACAAAATCCACTAATGAACGATCCCTTTTTTAAACGTTTTTTCCAAAACAGGCCGGGTCAGAATAGACCTGAATCACAAGCACCTCGTAAAAGACGACAAAGTGCTGGCTCGGGAGTCATTGTTGATGCCGCAAAAGGTATCATTGTGACAAACCATCATGTGATAAAAAATTCTGATGAAGTGCGTGTATCTTTGGTGGATGGACGAGAATTTACTGCTGAAATTAAAGGTGTGGATCCAGAGTTGGATATTGCTATTTTGCACATCGACGCTAAAAATCTTGCTGAGGTTCATTTGGGTGATTCCAATAAATTAGATGTGGGGGATTTTGTTGTAGCCATAGGCAATCCCTTTGGTTTGGGGCAGACGGTTACTACTGGAATAGTGAGCGCCTTAGGTCGGACAGGATTGGGGATTGAGGGCTATGAAAACTTTATCCAAACCGATGCATCGATTAACCCAGGAAATTCGGGCGGAGCACTAGTGGACCTGAATGGAGAGCTTATCGGTATCAATACAGCAATTATTGCTCCATCAGGAGGTAATGTGGGTATTGGTTTTGCAATCCCTGTCAATATGGCTAAAGCGAGCATGAAACAGATTCTCGCAACAGGCGAAGTAAAGAGAGGTCAATTAGGAGTCTCTATTCAAGATATTACGCCTGAATTGCGTGAAGCGTTTGATTTAAAAAATGGCCAGCAAGGGGTTCTAGTAACAGGTGTAGCGGCAGATTCTGAAGCTGAAGAAGCAGGTGTAAAGGCGGGCGACGTAATTACTGCTGTTGATGGAAGAACTACCAGCTCAGGGGGTCAGCTTAGGAGTCAGATTGGTATAAAAGGAGTGGGAGACAAGGTAGAGTTAAGCTTGATTCGTGAAGGCACAGCTAAAAAACTGCAGGTAGGAATTGGTAAGCAGCAGTCCAGTACTGTTGATGGACAGTTGCATCGGCTATTAGAGGGTATGCGCGTGGAGCCAAGCCGAGATAATAACGGCTTAATAGTTGCTGATTTAGAGCCCAATTCTCGAGCCGCATATACTGGGTTGAGGTCGGGAGATTTGATAGTCGGAGTGAACAGGAAGAGGGTAACCGATTTCAATAGCTTTAGTGAAGCGTTGAAGCTAAGCCAGAATTCAATTTTACTGCAAATTAGCCGAAATGGACGCCCAATGTATTTGGTTGTTCGCTAGGGACATATTGGTTGCTGATGGTTTGGTTATGCGATATTTTTTGCAATGACGGTATATAATGGATCGCCAAATTCTGGTGAACAGTCGGCGATTTGTATATTTTCAAAAGAACCAGCCTCAGCAAGAAAGGACTTGATTAGATAACCGCGTTGCTCGTCATCGAGTCGCAGCCAGACTGATGTAGCTTTTGCTTCAAAGTAACGATTTGAATAAGTGATAATTAGTGGCGCGCCGTTTTTTAATGTTCTTCCCGTATCTTTCAGTACAGCTACTGGATTCGTTAGGTAGTCAATAGATACACATATAACGCCAGCATCAAACTGGTTGTCATGAAAGGGGAGACGGGGGTCATCGTTGAGGTTATGAACTACCCATGTGTCCAATTGCTTGTTATGAAACATCTCTCTTTCATTCATACCTAAGCCGGTAACACTGTTGTAGTCTATTTCCTCTGGTAAATGAGACAGCATACTACTCATGAGGTCTAAAATGTCCCCATTTTCAGGCAGATTTCTGCGGTAAACATCTGTGACAGCATCTATCGCGGCATAGTCGATGTGCGCAACAAATCTAGGGATGGCGTAAAATTTTTCATCTGCCACTTCATCCAACCGACCGAATGCATCATCAGGTAATTCAAATGATATTTTTTTATCAAAGCTCATATTAAGATGGGAGCGCTATTCAAGTAGATTTCATCAAGTAAAGGTATTCTATAAAAGATGACATAAGAATGGCTACCCCTATTGATGATTTAATTCTTTTATTTCTTGGTCTAGTTGACGTTCAACATCTCTTGGGGAGCCAGTATTGCGCGCTAGTAAGTCATAGGCAATGGGTACAATGAATAAGGTAAAGAATGTTGCCGCCAGGACCCCAAATAAAATCACTATGCCAATAGCTTTTCTTGTCTCTTCTCCTGCTCCGGAAGATAAAATTAGAGGAATAGAGCCCGCCATCGTTGTGATTGATGTCATGACAATCGGACGCAGACGGGTTTCTGAAGCCCTGATCAAGGCCTTGGAAAACTCCATTCCCTCATCACGTAGCTGGTTAACAAATTCAACAATCAAAATTCCATTCTTGGCTGCCAAGCCAACTAGCATAATGAGTCCAATTTGTGTATAAACATTTAAAGAATTTCCCGTGAAATAAAGCCCTGCAAGCGCTCCAGAAATTGCGAGAGGAACGGTTAGAATAATCACTAGAGCATGAATATAGCTCTCAAATTGAGCCGCTAAAACTAAGAGCACAACAGCAAAACCTAAGGCGAAAACAAATAGTAACGATGAGCCACTTTTCTGGTAATCCAGCGAGGTCCCTTTGTAGTCGATGACAGCAGTTTCAGGTAAATGTTCGCGCACTAATTGGCGCATAAAGGATAGAGCCTCTCCTAGAGAATAGTCCTCTTTGAGCCCCGCCTCAATTGTAATGGCGCGGGTACGATTATAGCGATTTAGTGATCTGGCATCAGCATATTCCTCAATCTTAATCAGATTCCCTAGTGGAATTAGCTTTCCTGTATTATCGGATCGTACATAAATATTTTGTAAGTTAGTTGGAGTATTTTGCTTGGACCGCTCCCCTTCTAGAATCACATCATACTCTTCCCCGTCATCAATATAGGTGGTGACACGACGCGATCCCAGCATAGCCTCTAGCGTACGACCGATAGTGCGCGAGCTCACTCCTAGGTCATCTGCTCGATCCCTTTCGATGATAATGCGTAGTTGTGGCTTCGTTTCTTTGTAGTCGCTGTCAAGATCGATTAATCCCGGATTATTTTGATTTATTTTTTTGATCAGAGTATTGCGCCATTCCCCTAGTTGCTCATAAGTACCGCCGCCAATAACAAACTGAACAGGTTTCTTAGTTCCTCGGCCAAACCCTTGACGCATGACAGGAAATGCACGGACACCAGGAAGATCGCTCATAGTTTTAGAAATCTCATCCATGATAATCTTAGCTGAGCGGCGCTTGTTCCAGTCACCCAAAACTGCAATCACTATGCCGTCGTTAAAGCTCGAGAGGGTGCCGAACTGTAGAGGCGCCCGAACTAAAGAGCGACTGATTTCGCCACTATCAATATAGGGTTGCATACGTTTTTCGATCTCGTCCATGTACTCTTTGGTGTATTGAAAGCTAGCACCCTCTGGCCCGGTGACTATGAGGTAGAATGCCCCACGATCCTCCTTGGGTGCGTATTCGGATGGAAGGATATTGACAAATAAAATAGCTAATGCCGCAACAGCAGCAAAAACACCAATCATTAGCATCCGATAGCCTAATAGTTTTTCTAGCAGCGATGAATATGCTGATTTCACCTTTGTGAAGATGCCATCAATTTTTTTAGCCAGCTGATTAGGCTCTGTTTTCTTTAATATCTTAGATGCCATCATTGGGCTAAGCGATAGGGCTACCACAGTTGAAAATGCTACTGCGACAGACATCGCGATGGCAAATTCAGTGAATAGTCTTCCTAGATCTCCTTTCAGGAAAGTGATCGGCGTAAACACTGCGATTAGTACTAGCGAGGTAGCAACAATAGCAAACCCTACCTGACGAGTTCCTCTATAGGTTGCAGTAAGAGGCGGTTCTCCCTCTTCAATGCGTCGAGAGACGTTCTCTAAGACAAGAATAGCGTCATCAACGACCAACCCAATTGCCAGCACCATGGCCAGCAATGTGAGCAGATTGATTGAAAAACCGAAGGCATATAAAACCGTAAATGTTGCAATTAAAGACACAGGCACCGTGATTGCGGGGATAAGCATTGCACGAGCATTCCCGAGGAACATGTAAATGACAAAAATCACTAAACCGATAGTGATGAATAATGTCTTATATACGGCAGTAATAGCATTGCGTATAAAGACCGAAGTATCATACGAGTTAATGATTTCCATACCGAGAGGTAAGTCGGGCCCTAGCTGTCTTGCTAAATCAATCGCGCCCTGAGCCACAGTGATAATGTTCGCTTTTGATTGTTTGATAACCCCAATCCCAATCATCGGCACTCCATTGCCGCGGAAAAAAGTTCTATTTTCAATTGCGCTTTTTTCAATACGAGCGATATCGCCCAGCCTTACAAGGTCATTGTTGTCATTTCGGCTAACAACTAGCTTTTTAAAATCTTCAGGCGATTGATAGGCGCGTTCAATACGAGCGGTAAATTGTGTCTCGACTGATTCAATGCTTCCGGCAGGTAACTCGACGTTTTCTTTTATCAGTGCATTTTCTACATCAGTAAATGTGATGTTTCGTGCTGCCATTTGGGTACGATCTAACCAAACTCGCATTGAATATTCCAGTCCACCGCCAATGCGCACCCGAGCTACACCAGGAAGTACCGAAAAGCGATCCTGTAGATATCGCTTGGCATAGTCTGTAAGTTCCATGGTATCGAGTCTGTCACTTACGAGGTTGAGCCATAAGATAACATCATCGCTTGAGTCTGCTTTTTGAATGTCAGGGGGTTCTGCCTCTTCGGGTAAATTGTCAATTACCCCAGAAACACGATCACGCACATCGTTGGTTGCTGCTTCAATATCACGATTAATATCAAATTCGATATTAATACGGGAGCGACCATCGGATGAGTTGGATGAAATAAATTTTATGCCCTCAATTCCAGAAATTCTGTCTTCAAGTACTTCGGTGATACGAGTTTCGACAATATTAGCTGAGGCTCCTTGGTAGGTTGTGTCGATAGAAACCACAGGTGGATCAATATCGGGGTATTCGCGTAAGGAAAGATTAGAAAATGAGACCAAGCCAAACGAAACCAATAGCAGGGCTATAACCGATGCAAAAACTGGTCGTTTAACGGAAATATCCGATAAGAACATTTAGTCTGCCTCATGCATATTTTGTAGTGGTCCATTTTGTATTAACAGCTCGGCTAACGGGGTATTTTTTATTTCTATAGCACGAATAGAAATTTCAATGCCGTCCCTAATTTTTAATAAACCGTGTGTGATCACCTGATCATGTCTCTTTAATCCAGACAAAACTTCGATCTCACCAGGTATTCTGGATCCAATCTCAATTTCAATTTCTTGTGCGCTTAGTCGATCATCAATTTTGGTTGCGATGTATACAAAATTTTTCTCGCCACGTTTGATGAGGGCTTCTTCAGGTATGATTAATGCCTGACGTTCATGCGTCATAATATCAATCTTCATTAACAAGCCTGGTTTTAAAATTCGATCTTTGTTGGGAGCTATCGCCCTGACTTTGATCGTTCTTGTAATAGGGTCGATTCGTGTATTTATCGTTTTTATTTTGCCAGCAAACTCCCTGTTACTGAAAGCCGCTACTTTGCCAGTAATTGGCATATCTTTTTGTAGTAACGATAAGAAAATCGATGGCACATCAAAGTCAATTTTTATGATACTGATATCATCAATTGTTGTGATGGTATCTCCCGGTTGGACTAGCGTGCCTACGCTCACCTCTCGTAAGCCTAAGACACCATCAAAGGGCGCTAAAATAGCTCGTTTGTCTAAGCGCAAGGTTACTAGCAAATCGCCAGTTTTAACTATCTGACCTTCTTGGAAATGTATCGCGGTCACTTTTTCGGCAGTACTGGCTGTAATTAAGGTCATTTCATTCGACCTGGTTGTACCTAATGCTTCTACCCGATCAGCCAGCATGATTTGTTTGACAGGTGCGACAATAACGCTAGTCAGTCCTTCTTGGGGCGGTCTTTTTGCCATTACCGGTAAGGCTGTAGTGATGAGTATTAAAAAAACTAAAAAGGTTGTGGTGTGAGTCATATCGGCACTGCTCTTGATTATAAAAAAGCCCTCTTCAGGCCTTATGCTGACTATATTAAGAGCTTTTGCATTGCGTTGCATTGATTTGTGGAGCTAAAAAACCCCTTTCGGGGTTTATTGTTGGTGGAGGCGGCGGGAATTGAACCCGCGTCCGTCAGTCCTCTGCCGAAGGCTCTACATGCTTAGTTCAGTCATTGTTTTAATAACTCACAGCCCGACTGGCAGGGCGCGTAAATTACGATTCCGGTGAGTTTTTAGTGAGTCCGCCCCGGACGAGTTTCATCACGATCTTGTGAGTATGACACCTGATAGCCCCGAAAGACTCTGGACGCACAAGCACGGCTCCAGTCAGATGGCTCCCTACCGTTTCTTAGGCGGCGAGTGCGTAGTTGTCGTCGTTGGCAACTAATAATTTGCGACTTTGGATTAACGAGATTGGTCACCATCTCGGCATGCACCTTGGGTTTTGTAACCGGCGTCGAATCCAGAACGCCCCCTTAGGAAGCTATATTAACACAAGTATCAGTAAATCTGATGTAAGTTATTGGGCAAGAAAGTTAAACAAAACGAGCTAGACTAGACATTGTGGTGTCGCATGATTCGTTGTTTTTGGCGCTGCCAATCATGATTCTTTTCGGAGGCGCGCTTGTCATGAGCTTGTTTGCCTTTTGCTAAAGCAATCTCACATTTTACAATGTGCCCTTTCCAGTATATAGATAACGCAACACATGTGTGCCCTTTTTGGTTAACGGCGTTAAATAAGCGAGACAGTTCTTTTTTGTTTAATAAGAGTTTTTTGTTTCTACCAGGATTGGTGACATAGTGGGTTGAAGCCGTATTTAGTGGTGCTATATGGGTACCCATGAGATAGGCCTCACCATTTTGCAGCAACACAAAACTATCGGCCAGCTGCCCTTTTCCAGCCCGCAAGCTCTTTACCTCCCATCCCTGCAGGACTAATCCGGCTTCAAATTTTTCTTCTAAGTGATAGTCGTGGCGAGCTCTTTTATTTTGAGCAATGATCGGATTTTTCTGTATTTTTTTTGGCTGTTTTCCCATAAGCATGATTATAGAGATTGATGGAGCAAGCTCCTATGATTTTCTTGTATGTTAGGATGAAGAATAAATAGTATAGCCCGATTGCTTTTTAAGCACGCAATTTGTCGGTACAATTAAATTTTTAAAAATTAGGCAGGATTAATGTTGAAAAATTCTCACTCCGAAACTCCCTCTCAGAACAATAAAAATAACACCCAAGGAAGCCTGCATAGCACATGGGCTAGCCGTTGGACTTTTATTCTGGCAGCTTCTGGCTCTGCGGTAGGCTTAGGAAACATTTGGAAATTTCCTTATATTGCAGGCGAGAATGGTGGAGGTGCATTTGTCCTTGTTTATATTGCATGCATTGCAATTGTAGCCCTCCCAATTATGGTTGCTGAGGTGACATTGGGGCGCATGGGTAGACAAAGTCCCATCAATACCATTCGAAATTTAATTAAAGAGTCTGGTGCGAGCAAAAGTTTTGGCGTTATCGGCTGGATGGGTGTTTCTGCCGGACTGATGATATTGTCTTACTATTCAGTCATTGCTGCTTGGGCCCTTAATTATATCGAATATATGATTTCCGGAGTCTTTCAGGATGTAACTGCTGAACAAGCCGGCACTATTTTTGATGACCTGATGAAAGATAAGAATGAATTGATTTTCTGGCAATCATTATTTATGTTGATGACTGTCATTGTTGTTATGTGTGGAATACATAAAGGCTTGGGCCTGGCCTCTCGAATCCTGATGCCTCTTTTGTTTTTACTATTAGTAGGCTTATTAATATTTGGCTATCAGCAAGGCGATCTCATTGGTGCCTTTAATTTCTTGTTTGGGTTTAATTTTGCATCCCTTACATGGCAGTCAGTGTTGGCAGCCTTGGGACATGCTTTTTTTACATTAAGCATCGGAATGGGGGCAATGATGGTCTACGGAGCATACATGCCAAGTAATACTGGAGTTTTCTCAAATGTTCTCATGGTGGGTGTTTTGGATACTCTGGTTGCGTTGATCGCAGGATTGGTTATATTTTCTATTGTTTTTGCAAATCCTAGTATTGAGTCTAGCGCAGGACCTGGACTGATGTTTGTTAGCCTGCCTGTAGCTTTTGGTAATATGTTGGGTGGTTTATTTTTTGGAACCGTTTTTTTCGTGCTAGTCAGTCTAGCAGCATGGAGCTCATCAATTTCACTGATTGAGCCAGCTGTAGCTCACTTGATTGAATCGAAGGGTTTTAGTCGAATCACAGCAAGCTTATTATTGGGCGTGGTTACTTGGGTTGTTGGGCTAGGTAGCGTATTTTCCTTTAATATCTGGGCCGAAGTAAAAATTGCTGGGTTTAATTTTTTCGAACTAATAGATTTTATTACTGCTAACATCATGTTGCCGTTAACGGGGATATTGGTGGCAATTTTTATTGGTTGGTTTGTAAAGGAAGAAATGGTCCAAGAGGAGCTATCTGGTGACCATCAAGGATTATCCTGTATCTGGCGGTGGACTGTACGATATGTCTCGCCTTTGGCTGTGGCGGTTGTGCTTATTATGGGTATTTACCCGAGAATGACGTAATGTTGACAGCGATCAATCGGACGGCTTTAGTGGCCTACTCGGCGCAACAGATGTTTGATTTAGTTAACGATGTGGCTTGTTATCCCGAGTA
>JBLIIR010000021.1:0-19237 GCA_047635255.1 Porticoccus sp.
TCTTCTTTTATGATATTTTCCCCGAGACACGTGAGAATTTGGCAAAAAATGGCGTTAACCTCCATCACCTTGTCACCTGGTGGGATGTTTTGACTGCCTGCAAAGAGACTAGCTTTATAGATGTTAGCTCTATCTCTCAAATTGAGAATTTTTTAAACTCTCCAGATGAATGGTCCCTGAATAACGGAGGAAAAGAATTATAATAATTTCATTATCTTATAATATTTTTATAATGTTATTTATTGTATTTTACAAAGCTAGAATTAGCTATTTTTTCTTTCCCAGAACCAATAACTGCTATGATTGAATCACTTACGCCCGAACAAGTCGCTTTTATTGACAAAGAGCATATTTGGCACCCCTACTCTTCTTTGTTGGATCCAATTCCAGCTTATCATGTAGTTAGTGCCACAGGGGTGCGTTTGACTTTGTCGGACGGAACAGAGCTGATTGATGGTACGTCATCTTGGTGGTCAACCATTCATGGCTACAACCATCCTGTTTTAAATGAAGCCCTAGTAACCCAGATGAGAAAAGTGGCTCATGTCATGTTTGGCGGTATAACTCATGAACCAGCAGCCCTGTTGTGTAAAAAATTAGTTGATATAACTCCGACTGGTTTAAATAAAGTCTTCCTGTGTGACTCTGGATCTGTGAGTGTAGAAGTTGCACTTAAGATGGCCCTTCAGTACTGGTCATCGCAGGGACGCCATGATAAGTCTCAGTTTCTTAGCTTTAAGAAAGGTTACCACGGAGATACCTTGGGCGCGATGTCGGTATGCGATCCCCACAATGGCATGCATTCTTTATTTGGAGACACTCTTGCCAAGCAATTTTTTGCAGAACCACCAGGCTGTAGTTTTGACGGTGTCTGGGAGGAGCGTTTCTTGTCTGATGTTAGACTAAAGCTTGAGAAATGCAGTCAAACTATTGCCGCTGTTATTATAGAGCCAATCATGCAAGCTGCCGGCGGCCTTAATTTTTATTCTCCATCTTATCTAGCAGGATTGCGTAAATTATGTGATGAGTTCGATATCTTGTTGATTGCTGACGAGATAGCTACTGGTTTTGGGCGCACAGGTAAATTATTTGCATGCGAATGGTCAAATATTACTCCTGATATTCTTTGTCTAGGGAAAGCGCTAACAGGGGGTTATATGACCCTGGCTGCAACGCTATGCACTAGCAAGGTAAGCGATACAATTTGTTCTGGGGGGGCTGGAATTTTTATGCATGGCCCTACATACATGGGAAATCCTCTTGCATGCGCTGTTGCAAATGCAAGTATTGAATTGTTGCTTGAGAGTGATTGGGAATCTGATATTTCGAGGATTGAAGCTCAGCTGTTTGCTGAGTTGTCTGAGGTGGCTTCCTGTAATGCTGTAAAGGATGTTAGGTGCTTGGGGGCTGCAGGTGTTGTTGAAATGCTACATCAGGTTAATGTTGGGGAAATTCAAAAAGAATTTGTCGCGGAAGGCATATGGGTCAGACCTTTTGATACTAGAATTTATATCATGCCGGCCTATAACATCTCCCCGAAAGAGCTAAGCAAGCTTACTGGTGGAATTTCTAGGGTCATCCGCAAAGTCTTTCAATAACCTTATCTTTGTTGTGCTATTAATGTGATTCTACTAGTTTCCCTTCCCTAGCGAATATAAACCTACAGCCTTGCTGAGCTTTTCTAAAAAAGGAGCGCTATAAGTTCGAGCCTTCCTCGCCCCTTCACACAAGATCGACTCTATGTAATCTGGGGATTCCATTAGCTTGTTATAGCGGACTCTGGGACCCTCGAGCTCTCCATTCACAAGCTCAAATAGTTGTTTTTTTGCTTCACCCCAAGCGATACCGTTTTCAAACTCTTTGCGCATATAGCCGGTCTGCTTTTGTGACGCAAATGCTTTCCAGATCTGGAAAATAGTTGATGTTTCGGGGTCCTTGGATTCTCCTGGCTCCAACAAGTTTGTTTTGATCTTGTTGATATGTTTTTTTAATTGATTTTCAGGCAAAAATAGCGGAATTGTGTTGCCGTAACTTTTACTCATTTTCCGACCATCCAATCCTTGAAGCACTGCTGTTTCGCTATCGACGACAGCCTCTGGTAAAGAAAAGTGCTCTCCATAAAGATAGTTAAATCGCTGGGCAATATCGCGAGCCATTTCTATATGCTGTACCTGGTCCCTCCCTACAGGAACTTTCGTTCCATTAAACATTAGAATATCTGCGGCCATTAGTACTGGATATGAAAATAACCCCATAGCTACACCAAAGTCATTATCTTCTCTGGAATCTATATTTTTTTGAATTGCATCCTTGTATGCATGCGCCCTATTCATGAGGCCTTTTGGAGCAATACAGCTTAGATACCAGCATAGCTGAGGAATTTCTGGGATATCAGATTGACGATAAAATGCAACATGATCAGGATCTAAGCCGAACGCTAGCCATGTTGCGGCAATTTCTTGGGTGGACTTATGAACAACTTGCGGATCCTGACATTTGATTAGAGCATGAAAATCAGCGAGAAAATAATAGGCACTCACGTCGTTCTGCTTGCTGGCGGCTATAGCCGGCCTTATGGCGCCGACATAGTTGCCAAGATGTGGCGCTCCTGTTGTAGTGATACCTGTTAGCACTCTTTCTTGCTTATTTTTTGCTGTAGCTTTCATTAAAAATTCCGCTGATGTGCTTTTTTTGGATTATAGCGTTTTATCGGCCAAGGGGCATTTTATGGGTTCTATCTGAGCCAGATGACTCAATAGTCCCTTAAAGTTTCTCTATATCAAGAAAAGCGCCCAATGTCTGAAATAAATAGTATGCATCATTTGTTCCTGCAAGCTCACGAATTGAATGCATGGCAAATGTAGGAACCCCTACATCGATAGTTTTGACGCCAATATTGGCTGCTGTGATTGGCCCGATGGTGCTACCGCAAGATATGTCTGCTCGGTTAACGAAATACTGGGTTGGCACGCCAATCTCTTTGCACAGGTTTCTTAAAAATGATGAGGTTAGGCTGTTCGTGGCATAGCGCTGACTTGCATTAACTTTAATTACAAGACCCTCATTTATAACAGGAGCATGATTTTCATCATGCTTATTAGGAAAATTTGGGTGTACGCCATGCGCGTTATCTGTGGAAATAAGAATTGATTGCGCCATTACACGTGATTTTTCCTCAGGTTCGCTATAAATCCGATCCAGTAAGGATTCAAGAAATGAACCATTCGCGCCTATTGCAGAGGTGCTTCCTACCTCTTCGTGGTCATAGCAGGCCAATATGCTAGTTATTTGCTTGTTGGAGCTCAGCAATGCTTGTAATCCAGCGAAACAGCTCAAAAGGTTGTCGAGTCTTGCGCTGGATATAAAGTCCTCTTTAAGACCTATAAGGGCCGGCAGTTGGCAGTCATAAAAATACAGATCATAGTCTAGTATCGATACTGGACCTGAATGAGCCGATGAACGCAGCTCTTTAGCAAGGATTGTCCTAAAGTCTTCTCTGGTATTTCCGCATTTATATAGTATTGGAAGCATGTCTGTTTGAGGATTAATGGAACGATTATTGTTTGCATCTCTATCTAAATGAATAGCAAGGCTTGGGATGATGCCAACAGGTCGCTTCATGTCGATCAGCGATTCTTGTAACTTTCCCTTTTCTGTTTGGTAGCTAACTTTTCCTGCAATCGAAAGATCCCTATCAAACCAAGGGCCTAAAAGAGCTCCACCGTAGACCTCTACCCCGAGTTGATAATAAGAATTTTTATATACTTCGGGTTGAGGTTTAATTTTTAAGCAGGGGCTGTCAGTATGCGCCCCCACTAAACGAATGCCCGTCTCTATTGAAGGCTTCATACCAAAAATAAATACGATGATAGAAGAGTCGTTGCGGGTGACATAGTACCCGTTTCCATTAATTAGCTGCCATCTTTCCTCTTCTTTGAGGTGTTGAAATCCAGCTGCATTCAATGACTCCTGCATATTCGCTACAGCATGAAACGGTGTCGGTGAGTTTTTAATAAAATCAATTAGATGCTTATTATACTTCTTGTGATTCATTCTATTTTCCTAATTAATCTAAATCTTATCGTTGATTAAATTTTATTGCCTTGTGATCTTACAATATAGCCGAGTCTTACGATGGTTTGGCTTACAAAAAATTATGCTTAAGTGTTAATCGCTATGATTAGCAAGCAAGAGCCTAAGATAAGCCTGTAAATTACAAATGGCATCATTCCTATGCGGTCAATCAAACCAATAAAAAAATGTATACATACATACGCTACAACAAATGATAACAAAGATCCTGTAGCTAGCTCTCTCCATAGAATCTCAGACTGTTCGGCTAGTTGTGATGCCTTGTAGAGACCGCTTAATAAAATGATTGGAATGGCCAAGAAGAATGAAAATTTGACTGCAGCAGTTCTTTCAAAGCCTAAAAATAGCGCAGCAGTAATGGTAATACCTGACCTTGATGTCCCAGGAATCAAAGCTAAAGCTTGCGCGCATCCAACAAACAGAGCAGATTTCCAGGTAAATGCGTAGATACCTTTGGATTTAGAGCTTCGATAGTCAGCCAACCCTAACGCTAATCCAAAAATAATTGTAGTGACCGCGACTACAAGAATTGTTCTCAAATGTAGTTCTATAAAATCACTGAAGATTAAGCCCGCCAAAGCTGCTGGTATCGTGGATAAAATTATATGCCACCCTAGGCGGCTTTCGGGCGAACTCCGGCCATTAAAAAGACTGCGACTCCAGCAAATTGTTAGCTGCTTAATGTCATCATAAAAGTATATAACGACAGCTGCTAGAGAGCCTAAATGGATCGCAACATCAAAGGCTAAACCCTGATCCTGCCATCCAAGTATTGCTGAGGGCAAAATGAGGTGCGCTGAGCTAGAAATAGGCAGGAATTCTGTAAGACCCTGTATTACTGCGAGCAATATTATATGCAGTAAGTCCATTATTAACTGCTCCTACTTTATTTAATCTGGCGTAATTTTTTATGCTTTTTCCATGTGATCTGATTTCGTAGATACACCGGACTGGCTTCCTGAATATCAATTGCCTCACCTTTTTCGATTAAAGGACAGGCTATTTTGAATATATCTTGAGCCTCGGGAAGTAAGTTAGCATGACAAGAATCCAGAGACTTTTCAGGTAGCCTATCGCTGTAATTTAGTCCGTCGCCAGCTATAATACTAGGATATTTTAGCGCCGTATCGAGAGCCTCTGGGGGCGATACGCAATCAGCGTTAATACGCGTCAAATTACCGGAATTATAGTTAAATTGAGCCCAGTATATTTCATGCATGCGAGCATCTAGCATCGGAATTATATGAGCATCTGTTTGTATTTTAAGTTTTCGAATAGCCGTATAAGCTAACGTCTCAAGGCTTGATACAGGCAAAACTGGCAAATCTGCACCAAAAGCCAGCCCCTGAACAATACCAAAGCCTACTCGTATGCCAGTAAAAGACCCTGGCCCCGATGTAAAGGCAATTACACTTACCTGGGATAGCTTTAAGCCGCCCTTGTCTAGCAAAGCGTCTACCATCGGAAGTATCAATTGGGTATGATTCCGTTCAGCAATTTGACATTGTGTGATCAGCTCATGATCCATGAGTAGAGCGGCAGAGCAAGATGATGTTGTTGTATCTACTGCTAAGATATTCATCGTGCTAGTAAAGTCTTTTCTTGGCAAGATCTGCAAGTGCGGATATGAATAATGGTGAGTCATTAACACAGGGGACATAACTATATTCTTTGCCGCCAGCATCCAGGAATAATTCCCGATAAGCAATATTCAACTCTTCCAGTGTCTCAAGGCAATCGGCAGTAAAAGCAGGGCTTATAATATCAACCGACTTTACTCCTTCTTTTATACAGGCAAGCAATTGATCATCGATATAAGGTTGCAGCCATTTTTTGGGCCCAAATCGAGATTGAAATCCCATGAGCCAATCCGATTCTTTTAGTTCTAAGTTTTTAGCTAGAGCATTAGCGGTAGCTATGCAGTGGTTTTCGTATGGGTCGCCTTTGTCAGCATATTCTTGTGGTATGCCATGAAAAGACATCAAGAGTTTTTCTTTTTTGCCATTTTTTTGCCAGTGAGCTCTCACACTTTCTGCTAAGGAGTTAATATATCCAGAGTCAGCCGAGTATGACTTTATAATAGTTATATCAGGAACGTCTCTAGCCCCATAAATTATATTAAATATTTGGTCATATATTGCACCAGTGGTTGAACCAGAATATTGCGGATACATAGGCAATACAACAAAGTGCTCTATTCCTTTTCTTTTTAGATCGTTAATGATAGCTTTAAGAGAGGGTTCGCCATATGTTACTGCGCTTAATACTAGGGGTGCATCATCATTTAAGCTCTCATTTAATTTAGCTTGTAGTGCTGAGACCTGACGTGAGGTAATTGCCCTTATTGGGGAACCCTTACAGTTAATTCTACACTCTTCGTCGCATTTGACATCAGCTGCTTTGTAGCATCCTTCTCGCCAAATTTCTTGATAAGCTTGTGCTACTTTTTTTGCCCGCAAAGGAATTACAATACATCTTAGTATGGGCCACCATAAGAGCTTCGGAGCTTCTACAACACGGCGATCAGATAGAAATAATTTCAAAAAATTTGAAATTCCCTTAGGGGTTGGTGTTTCAGGCGTCCCAAGATTTATTAGGATGACAGCGCTTTTTTTCATAATAGGTATATTTCCTTAGGCCAATAAAAATGGGCTCAATGAGCCCATTTTGCATTGCTTGCTGGGTTAATATCAAGCTAATGCAGATTCTAATCTTTGCTGTACCTTATCAAGAGGGCCGACACCATCAATACGATTGCAGCTTAGAGTGCGCCCATGCCTTAATAGTGCTGCTAGGCTTTGATAAAAATCAACCAAGGGCTTGGTTTGATCATGATACACTTCGAGGCGGTTGCGTACGGTAGCCTCAGTATCATCTGGGCGCTGAATCAATGCTTCGCCAGTAATGTCATCTAAGCCGTCTTTTTTTGGTGCATTGTACTTAATATGATAAACGCGACCAGAACCTTCGTGAACACGACGACCACTTAGGCGAGCAATTATTTCTTCATCTGCTACGTGAATCTCTATCACTTTATCTATCTCAACACCTTCAGCTACAAGCGCTTCAGCTTGTGGTATTGTTCTTGGAAATCCATCGAAAAGAAAACCGTTAATACAGTCCTTTTCTTGAATGCGTTCTTTCACTAAAGCAATAATTAAATCATCAGAAACTAACCCTCCTGATGTCATAATATCTTTGGCTTTTAATCCTAACTCTGACTCGGCTTTAACAGCCGCGCGCAGCATATCACCAGTAGATATCTGGGGTATAGAAAATTTCTCTGTAATGTACGTTGCCTGTGTACCTTTTCCGGCACCTGGCGGTCCTAAAAGAATAATTCTCATCCAACATCTCCATTCTCAGGGGAAAATAACAATAAATAAATTATTTGACGAACAATTTAAGGACGCAAACATTACACATAAACTCTTTAGATCACAAGAAAACAGCTGTTTATTAAGAGTTAATTTTGGTTTTCGCTTCACCCCAAAGACTTTCCAGTGCTTCTGCGCTAGCCTCGGACATATCGTTGTCATTAGTTCTGAATTGGTCTTCGATATATTGAAATCTATGCTCAAACTTACAGGATGATTTGCGCATAGCTGTTTCTGCATCTACGCCTAGATGTCTGCAAAGATTCACCATTGTAAACATCATATCCCCGAGCTCTTCCTCTATTCCTTCTTGGTCAGCTTTAGCAGCAGCTTCTTTTAATTCTTGTATTTCCTCATGGATTTTACTGAAGACTCGGTCTGTGGAGGGCCAATCAAAGCCTTTACTTGCTGCTCTTTTCTGTATTTTTTGGGCGCGAATTAATGATGGAAGGCTGGTTGGTATATCAGATAAAACAGAATACTCGCCTTTATTTCTACGCTCTGCAGCCTTTAAAGACTCCCAATTTTTCTTTACGGATAGCTCATCATGAAAATTTATAGATTTGTCTCTCTTGCTTTCTAGGGTCCCATCTGGGAAAACATGAGGGTGCCTTAATATGAGCTTCTGTGTTACCGAGGAAACAACATCATTGAAGCTAAATAGAGATTTTTCATGTGCTAGCTGACTATAAAATATCACCTGAAAAAGCAAATCTCCCAGTTCTTCTTTTAGGTGAGAGAAGTCCTTGTTCTCTATGGCATCAATGACTTCATACACCTCTTCTATGGTGTGCGGGATGATCGTTTCGAACGACTGCTTTATATCCCAAGGGCAGCCGGAATCTGGGTCTCTTAGTCGCCCCATTAGATGCAGCAAGTCATTTATATATATATTTTTTCTAGACATAAACACCTGACGAGAGATAGCGATCGCCTCTATCGCATATAATAGCAACTATTACTGCAGACCGGACGATCTTTGATAGCCTTAAGGCTGCAGCCACATTGCCACCAGAAGATACACCACAAAAAATGCCCTCTTGAGTTGCCATCAGTCTCATACAATTCTCAGCTTCCTGCTGACCCATATCCATAGTTTCATCGACACGGGATGAATCATAAATGCTAGGCAAATACTCTTTTGGCCAGCGCCTAATACCAGGAATGCTGGCACCCTCTTCTGGCTGTAGTCCTATAATCTGAATGTCCGGATTTTTTGACTTCAGATAACGGGAGACGCCCATTATAGTGCCAGTAGTGCCCATAGAGCTGACAAAGTGGGTTATTTTTCCTCCAGTTTGCTCCCAGATTTCGGGGCCGGTATTCTCGAAATGAGCTAAAGGGTTATCAGTATTGCCAAATTGGTCGAGAACTTTGCCTTTTCCGTTTGCCTCCATTGATTTTGCTAAATCTCTGGCTCCCTCCATACTTGCTTCTTTTGAAACCAATATTAGCTCTGCTCCATAAGCAAGCATCGCTGCTTTTCTCTCTTCAGTGTTGTTTTCTGGCATAATAAGCGTCATTTTATAGCCTTTGATAGCAGCTGCCATAGCAAGAGCAATACCAGTGTTTCCTGAAGTAGCCTCAATAAGGGTGTCACCTGGACTGATGTCGCCGCGAGCTTCTGCGTGTTGAATCATGCTAAGGGCCGACCTATCTTTGACAGACCCAGCAGGATTGTTCCCCTCAAGTTTCACAAGAATAGTATTAGGGGTTTTTCCATGGATTCGCTGCAGCTTAACCAGAGGTGTTTTACCTATGCATGACTCAATAGTTGGATACGACATAAAGTTTTTAACCTCGATAAAATTGCTATCAAAAATGGCAGTATTATTTTGCCTAATAAATTGTATCTTATACCCTCATCTATATTGCTACCTTATTTTGAAGACTTTGTGGGTGACGAAATGCAATAGCACCTAACTGGTTGGGTGCTCAGAAGACCCAGAAAGCACTACAAAAGCTACAGCATGGCTAACTTCATCTGACAGACTGACAAAGGATTGTGTTGCACCCAGCAACTCCATTCTTGCTTTAGCTGCACCTGATAATAATAAAATTGGAGCCCCTAAACTATTGTTCTTTATTTCAATGTCTTGCCAAGAAATTAAGCCAATACCTGTTCCCAAAGCTTTACTCGCGGCCTCTTTCGCTGCAAAACGCTTAGCTAAATAGCTGATTGACTCTTGTTTTTCTTGAAAAATGCTGACTTCAGCAGGACACAGAATTTTCTCTGCAAATCGATTTTCATGGCGATCATAGACCTCTTTTATTCTTGATATTTTTACTATATCCGTACCTATGCCAACAATCATTAGTCAATCAACTCCGTATTAGTTGTTTTTAACTTACTAAATAAATTACGGCTTAGTAGCGGTTTTTCTCCAATATGAGCTTCTAGGGCTAGACGCATCAATCGTTTCGCGGTCAATGGGATTGCATTAAAGTCATGATCCTTGAATGCCAGAAGCTCCTCCCCTTTAAATAAGTTAGCAGATGTGCCTTTGGTGTAAGCACTCTCTTTTGATAAAAACCCAATATTTGGTTCAAACCAATATTCTTTTTCAGGACTAATTTTCTCACCAGTTTGAGCATCAGCATCTAAAGTTAGCGCATAACCCAGCTCTTCAAGAAGACTGAATTCAAAAGTACGCAAACTGTGCTCTATTGGCTCATTGCCCGCTAGCTGAGTTAATACATGGGCATAGTTATCATAAATCTCTTCATGTGGATCATTTTCAGCTAATAAACGTATTAGTATTTCATTTAAATAAAATCCGCAGAAGAGGCAATCGCCTTTTAGTGCAAGAGGACTCGATGATTGCTCTATGTGAGTTAAAGTTTTAAGTTCAGTTTTACCTGTCCAGCCAATCAAGAGCTGGGTATAAGGATTTAGCCTTTTTGTCCCTATTTTTGCCCCTCTGGCACCTCTTGCTACAGCGCGAAAACGACCATAATTTCGTGTGAAAAAATCCACCAAGAGGCTCGTTTCTCTATAAGGGCGGGTATGAAGAACAAATGCTGGCTCAGGCTGCATAGAAATCAATAGCTGTAATTGAATTTAAAAATCATAACCAAGACTTTGAAGGGCTCTATCATCATCAGACCATCCTCGGCGAACTTTAACCCATAAGGATAACATGACTTTATTTTCTAAAAGTCGTTCCATGTCAAGACGAGCGTCTTGACCTATCTTCTTCAAGCGAGAGCCTTTGTCTCCGATGATAATCTTTTTTTGCCCTTCTCTCTCAACCAATATTAATGCATTTATGTGAATAATTTTTCCTTCATGTTTAAAACTTTCGATTTCAATCGTCGCCTCATAAGGGAGTTCTGCTCCAAGTTGCCGTGTTATTTTTTCACGGATTAGCTCTGCTACGAGAAATCGTTCGCTTTTATCAGTGATTTGCTCATCTGGAAAATAGTGCATCCCTGCAGGAATAAATTTTTTTATTTCTACCTCGAGCTCTTTGAGTTGTTGTCCGTGTAGAGCTGAAATAGGAATTATTTGAGTATCAGGATATTGTTTAGCAAGGCTCTGGATGTGAGGAAATAAATCAGTCTTAGAGGGTAACCTATCAAGCTTGTTGATGACAATTATCACAGGAGAATCAGTCTTAAAAACCTCTTCTGCTACCTTCTGATCTGTCTCGTTCCATATATCTCGGTCAATAACAAAAATAATAACATCCACACCTTTTAGTGCGCTCTCAGCAGCCTGATTCATATAACGGTTAAGTGCTTTTGTTTGATCAAAATGCAGACCTGGAGTGTCGACAAAAATAATTTGCGTATCACCTTCAGTTTTAATTCCTAGCAAGTTATGCCTTGTCGTCTGTGGTTTTCTTGAGGTTATGCTAAGCTTCTGGCCTAAGATATGATTAAGTAAGGTTGATTTCCCAACATTTGGTCTTCCAACAATAGCTGCATAGCCGCAGTACTGTTCAGTCTTGTCTTTGGTCATTTGAAAAGCCCTGTTAATGCTTTTGCAGCAGCTAGTTTTTCAGCGTCTCTTCTGGTGGCGCCCTGCCCTCTTGTGGGTTTCTTTAGGCCTTCAGCTTTACATTCAATGGTAAATTTTTGATTATGTGCTTCGCCGGATATTTCAATTATTTTATAGGAAGGCAAAGGCTTATTATGAGCCTGCATGAGTTCTTGAAGTTCTGTTTTGGAGTCTTTTCGACCGCTTACCTCTAAATTCTTTAGTCTAGAATCAAACCACTTAAGCACACAGACACTGCAGGACTCCATTCCATCGTCAAGATAAATCGCACCAATGATGGCTTCAACGGAATTCGCCAGAATAGATGACCTAAAGCGGCCCCCGCTTTTCATTTCTCCTCCACCGAGAAGCAAGTGATCACCAATTTGAAGTTCATTCGCTACTTCTGCGAGGGTTTTGCCTTTAACCAAGTCCGCCCTGTATCTGCTAAGTTCACCTTCTTTGCTATTGGGTAAAAGCTGGTATATTGCATGACTAATGATAAAATTAAGGGCTGAATCACCCAAAAACTCTAATCGCTCGTTGTTGCTCGAACCAAGACTTCTATGGGTTAGAGCAAGATCTAATAAGGAGAGGTCTTTAAAGTCGTGACCAATGCGTTTTAAAAAGCGCACTTTTTCTATCATCATTTTGAGTAATCAGCCATCATTGTATTTTCCCGAATCTTAAGAAACTTGGCATGCTGTTAAGTGACTTCCAGTGCATCCAGGTTAGAAAAGCCTTACCGACTATGTTCCCTTCTGGTACGGCCCCCCAAACTCGACTATCGCTACTGTTGTCTCTGTTGTCACCAATCATGAAATAATATCCCTGCGGCACTTCAGCTGAAAAGTTTTTTCCAAGCCTGCCCGCCAATTTTTTTCTTTGTATTGGGTGCAATACGCCGCTAAGATCTTCCTCTTCTACCACGTAGCTTGAATTTTCTGGCAACTCGAAATGCGGTGTATATGTCGCTATTTCTCCATTCACATGAACTGTATTATTTAAAATATGTATTTTGTCTCCAGGCAATCCAACTACACGCTTAATGAAATATCGATCATCATGTGGAGGAATGAAAACCATAACATCACCTCTTTGTGGTGAGCCGACGTCAAAAAATTTAAATCCTAAAACGGGAAATCTTAACCCATAGCTAAATTTGTTTACCAGAATGTAGTCGCCAATTTTTAATGTCGGAATCATAGACCCGGAAGGAATCTGAAATGGCTCAAAAATAAAAGATCGAAGAATAAAAACAAAAAGTAGCACCGGGAAAAAAGAACCAACCCATTTGATAAACGATGAAGTAATACTAGAGCCGCCTTGTTTAGGCAGCATTACTTTGTTTATCAGCAAGGCGCCTGCGCTTATTGTGACAAGCAGCAGGAGCACTAAGGGAAAATCAATATCCATTCAAGCCTCAACTATCTGTTTTTAGTACAGCCAAGAAAGCCTCTTGGGGTATCTCAACATTACCCACGCGCTTCATTCTCTTTTTGCCTTCTTTTTGCTTTTGAAGTAATTTCTTCTTACGAGAAATATCTCCACCATAGCATTTTGCAGTAACATTTTTGCGAAGGGCTTTAACTGTAGTTCTGGCAATAACATGGCCACCAATTGCCGCCTGAATAGCCACATCAAACATTTGCCTAGGGATCAATTCTTTCATTTTTTCTGTCAATTGACGACCAATTTTTTGTGAGTTAGTGCGGTGAAGAATCAGAGCTAGGGCATCAACTCTATCATTATTGATTAAAACATCTAGTCGGACCAACGGTGCTGATTCAAATCTTGTAAAGCTATAGTCGAGAGATGCAAACCCCCGACTGACAGATTTCAATCTATCAAAGAAGTCCATAACAACTTCACTCATTGGTATTTCATAAGATAGGGATACCTGCCCGCCAATAAATTGTAAGTCTTTTTGTATGCCTCTCTTCTCCACGCAAAGATTGATGACGTTGCCCACATAATCCTTTGGCACTAGTATATTAGCCTCGCATAATGGTTCGCGCATTTCACTGACTTGGGCAGGATCTGGAAGATCTGTTGGATTGGAAATATAAATAATATCTCCATTAGTTTGCAAAATTTCATAGACAACCGTTGGCGCTGTAGTGATTAGATTGAGGTCGTATTCTCGTTCAAGTCGCTCTTGGATAATCTCCATATGCAGTAAGCCAAGAAATCCGCAGCGAAATCCAAAGCCTAATGCGTCTGAATTTTCAGGCTCAAAAAAAAGTGACGCGTCATTTAATGTGAGTTTTGCTAGAGCTCCCCTGAAGTCTTCAAAGTCATCTGAGCTGACAGGAAAAAGTCCGGCATAGACCTGGGGTTTTACTTTCTTAAAGCCCGGCAAAGAAGGCGTCTCCGGAGTACTTAGATGGGTAAAAGTGTCACCCACAGGTGCTCCAAGAATATCTTTAATCCCGGCAACCATAAAACCTACGCTGCCTGCGCTTAAAATACCTGTTTTTTTTCTTTTAGGTGTGAAAATACCCACAATATCTACAGTATGAGATTTCCCGATAGACTTAGTAATGATTCTGTCTTTGACTTTTAGTGTTCCTGCGGTGACCCTTACCAAAGAGACAACCCCTAGGTAAGGGTCAAACCATGAGTCAACAATCAAGGCTTGCAATGGTGCATTAATGTCCCCGACCGGGGGTGGCACCTTGAGAATAAGTTGTTCCAAGACATCCTCTATGCCCAGTCCCGTTTTAGCACTGCAGTGAACTGCCTCTTTGGCATCTATACCAATAATATTTTCAATTTCTTCGATGACGCGCTCTGGGTCTGCTTGCGGTAAATCCATTTTGTTTAAAACAGGGATCACCTCAAGTCCTTGGGTGACAGCTGTATAGCAATTTGCCACCGATTGCGCCTCTACGCCTTGCCCAGCATCCACAACCAGCAAAGCCCCTTCACAAGCGGCTAACGATCGAGAGACCTCATAAGAGAAATCTACATGCCCTGGCGTATCAATAAAGTTGAGCTGGTAGGTTGCTCCATCTTTGGCTTTATAGCTCAAGGTCACACTTTGAGCTTTGATCGTAATTCCTCTTTCTCGCTCAATATCCATTGAATCTAAAACTTGCGCAGACATTTCTCTAGACTCTAGGCCCCCGCAATGCTGAATAAAACGATCAGCAATTGTAGATTTGCCGTGATCAATATGGGCAATAATAGAGAAATTTCGAATATGATTTAAGTCAGACACAGGGCTCTTTTTCATTGTGGGCGGTAATTTTTTAAGGAGAAATCTTTGGATGCGAATTCTAGCCTATTTGCTTTGTAGACGCTACGAAATGACTGAAATGAAGAGATCCTTGATGATCTTTTATGGGGGTTTTTTGTATTTGAGTTTTAATCTTTTAAGAAAAATGAAAAACTGCAAAGAGCAGGCCAAGTCGGCTATCCGGTAGGGGATGTCTGCTCTAATAGTACTGGATGAATTTCATGATTATTGCGGTTGAAGTGCGAGTAGATTCTTACAATGAGCCCTCCGGCACACAAGGCAGTAATAGCGATCAAAGCAGTAATGATATCATTTGCTGAGAACCGACCAATAAACAATACCGCTAAGACCATTACCATTAAAGGCAAAAAATATGTCAATAAAGTTCCAGTTACGATTACTTTTTCTGGAATACCTATCACCACTTTGTCATGTATATGAACTTTCTTTAAATCAAATAAGCCTGGTAGAACTCTAATCGCAGTAGTTCTTCCAGTCGCTTTTGCAATCAATCGTTGCCCGCAACCTTTTTCAGCCACGCATGTCTGGCATGTCGATTGCTGTATGGTTTCAACCCATAGCCCATTCTCTTGGATGGACACTACAGTCCCTGTTTCATGGATCATATGATAGCTCTGGAATTTTTTTCATATAAAACAATACTATACTATGGTTTAGCTTTTTATAAAGCGAAGTATTGTTTTATAAAAAAGCATTTTTTGACAGAAAGAAAACTGTTAATTGATCGCCATATCTTCAGTTTTTTGGTAATGATCTAGCAGGCTATTTAGGTACCTTTGAACTTGCTCACGCGTTAGCTCGTCACCAGTATTTGTGCTCTGTAAGGTAACTTTACTAGGAAAATCATGAAGATTTTTTGAAGTGCTTGAAGTGCTTACAGTTCGAGCAGATATGGGCGGAATACCAAATTCAGTTGCTGTGCGTAGATTCGAAGTTGCAAGATTGAGCTGAATGTTATCTTTGGCTGCAAATGATTGAGGGGTAATAGCTGAATGGTTGTCTTGCTGAACGCTTATCAGTACAGCGGCAGCTACAGATGCAGCTACAGCAAAACGCCCTAACGGCTTGATAAAATGATTAACTAATGCGGCGGGTCTGTAGGATTTTTCTGATGCTATAGCAGCGTTAATTGCAACAGAAAAATCTATAACTTGTGATGACAGTTCTTGATGCATTATAGCAGCAGATATCTGGTGGCGGCGCCAAGAATCACGCAAGGTGTCATCAGCAGGAATTATCTTGAGAAGTCTACGCACCTCAAGTGCACTTGCCTCACCATCCATCAAAGCCGAAAGAGCTTCTTTTATTTCGATATTGTTGGTGCTCATGCGTATAGTTTCCTCATCAATTTTCCAGTCAATTCAATACTTATGACCCACATGAAATGGAAAGGTTCCATTTTAATAAATTAATTTTCTAGTTCTTTGATTTTTTCTTCCAGCGATTCTCGAGCTCGGAATATTCTTGATCTCACTGTGCCTACAGGGCAGTCCATTATATCTGCAATTTCCTCGTAACTAAGATCTTCAAATTCACGAAGCATTAAAGCAGTACGAAGATCTTCAGGTAGGTTTTCTATTGCGGCGTTAATAACAGATTGCAGCTCATCCCTGTAAAGAATATTTTCAGGTGAATCAACATTATGGAGTTGCTTGTTTTCTTCGGAGTAGTCAGAACCATCAACGTTAATATCAAATGCTGGAGGGCGTCTGCTGCGTGCAATTAGATAATTCTTGGCAGTATTGACTGCAATACGGTATAGCCATGTATAAAAAGCACTTTCCCCACGAAAACCCTCTAGTGCTCGATAGGCCTTTATAAAAGTTTCTTGCATCACATCATTAACTTCATCAATATCTTTTACGTATCTAGAAATAATTGCATGAACTTTGTATTGATGTTTTATTACCAGCAGGTCAAAGGCTCCCTTGTCCCCTTTTTGAACTCGAGCTACTAACTGCTTGTCAGTGACTTTTGCCTGGTCGTCTTTCATTGGAATTTCACTTTTTAGCTGTTAATTTTTACCGATATTTCAAGCAGCAAGGCTACTGACTTATTTAGAGTTTTTGACATAAAATAGCAGAGAAATTTCTTATCGACTACTATGATAGTATCACTAGTTGTTAGTTTTATGACATAAGAGAAAAAATGAATACCACTTGCACTCAGGAAATTCTAATAATAGGTAGCGGCGCCGCAGGAATGACTGTAGCCCTTGAACTTGCGGTTAAGCATAAGGTCGGTATTCTGAGTAAAAGTGCTATCGAGTCTGGTGCCACCTGGTGGGCCCAAGGAGGTATTGCTGGGGTATTTGATCATCAGGATTCCACAGAGTCACACTACCAAGATACACTAGAGGCAGGTGCTGGACTTTGCCATGAAGAGGCTGTGAGATACACCGTTGAAAGCGGCCCCGATGCCATCCGCTGGCTGATCGAGCAAGGCGTAAAATTCACTCAAAGTGAAGACAAAAAATACCATTTAACCAAAGAAGCCGGCCATAGTCATCGTCGTATTCTTCATGCTGCAGATTCCACAGGAAAAGAAGTGTCCACCTCGTTAGCGGACAGAGTTAAAAGCAATCCTAATATCCGGTTATATGAAAACCACATTGTTGTGGATTTGATCACTCAGGTTGACAAAAAATCTAGTCGGGTTCGCTGTACTGGAGCCTATGTGCTGGATACACAAAAAGATTGCGTGATGGCCTTTCAGGCTAAATCTGTTGTATTAGCAACAGGCGGTGCCAGCAAGGCATACCTCTACACCAGCAATCCTGATGGAGCAACTGGAGATGGAATTGCCCTCGCTTGGAGATCGGGGTGCAGGGTTGCAAATCTTGAGTTTAATCAATTTCACCCCACATGCCTTTACCACCCAAACGCAAAATCTTTTTTACTGACAGAGGCTCTTCGCGGAGAAGGAGCTTATCTTAGACTGCCTAATGGAGAGCGGTTTATGTCAAAATTTCACCCCAAGGAGGAGTTAGCGCCAAGAGATGTGGTTGCTAGAGCAATGGATTATGAGATCAAAAGACTAGGCTGCGAATGCCTTTATCTAGATATTACACACAAGCCTGCTAGTTTTATCGACCAATATTTTCCTTCAGTTAAAGCATATTGCCTTTCCTTCGGAATTGACATTAGCAAAGATCTTATTCCTGTTGTGCCCGCCGCTCACTATACATGTGGGGGTATTATGGTTAATAACCTGAGTCAGACGGATCTTTGGAATCTTTATGCTGTTGGTGAGGCGGCATTTACTGGCCTTCATGGTGCGAATAGAATGGCCAGTAATTCTCTTTTGGAATGTATTGTCTATGGGCGAGCAGCTGCGAAAGCCATAAGTGAGTCGATTTCCAGCATCCCAGAATTTGATATTGCTAATCCTTGGGATGAAAGCAGGGTTACCTACTCTGATGAAGATGTAATTATTTCCCATAATTGGAATGAGTTGCGACGCTTTATGTGGGATTATGTTGGCATTGTTAGATCACAAAAAAGGCTAGAGAGAGCCGAGCACAGAGTAAAATTACTTCAAAAAGAAATTCAAGAATATTATAGCAACTATAAAATTGGCAAGAATTTAATAGAGCTTCGTAATCTCGTGCTTGTGTCTGAGTTGATCATTAGGTGTGCCAAGCAACGCAAGGAAAGTAGAGGCCTTCACTATACTTTGGATTATCCGGAATTGTCCTCCATTGCAAAGGATACCATTATGGTCCCTATTAATTTTGCTGCTCAGAATATTGTAGTTAACAAAAAATAAAACGCTACCATTAACTAGGCTATGTCTGGACGAGTTAATGGCCTTGTATCCCTTATTATACCAATAATTTTCTGCAAGTCCGGATCATCTGAAACTTTACTTTTAAGGAGCCAGCTCCATAAATCCTGGTCTTCACACTCAAGAAGCCTCCAGTATCTTTTTTGATCATCCAAACCAAGGGTAGGGTAAATTTTTTCAAGAAAGGGTAAAAGCATTAAGTCTAATTCAAGCATGCCTCGTCGACTTGCCCAAGAAAGTCTGTTTATATTCATCTGAAACTGCCCTTTTGTCTTAAGGTAACGGACATGGATTATAGTGGAACTAGTTAAGTTTACCCACTAAGATATGTCCCTCTATTTTTTTTTGGATTTATATGAATAATTGGCATGCTTTTTTGCAGCTGCAAGCCCCATCTTTTCTAGACGGCCATAGCATATCATTCGATGAAGCTTCTTTTGATTATGCTGCCGACCCGGAGGAATACTCATATTTTTCACCATTGGTGCACTTGGGTGCCATTTTAGTTGAAGGAGGGGACGCTAAGAAGTTTCTTCAGGGGCAAGTAACTTGTGATTTGAACGAGTTGTCCCAAGATAATAGTATTTGTGGTGCCCGCTGCAACCCTAAAGGGCGCGCTCTTGTGAATTTTCAACTTCATGAGATTGACGACCAAAAATTATTGATGGTTCTGCATCACTCACTTGTCATTTCCGTGAAAGATGAGCTTTCCAAATATGCCGCTTTCTTTAAAGTTCA
>JBLIIR010000022.1:0-18909 GCA_047635255.1 Porticoccus sp.
CGCACAAAGTTGGCTTTATTTCCTTGGGCTGTCCCAAAGCCTTGGTTGATTCTGAGCGAATTCTTACGAATCTCAAGCTAGATGGGTATGAAGTCAGCCCTAATTATGCAGATGCAGATGCAGATGTTGTTATCGTTAACACTTGTGGTTTTATTGACTCAGCAAAACAGGAGTCGATGGATGCTATAAGCGAGGCAATAAAAGAGAACGGTAAGGTTATTGTGACAGGATGTATGGGCAAAGGTGTTGATGTTGAGGCTATAAGATCTTTTCATCCAGAAGTTCTGAGCGTGAGTGGTCCAGCAGATGTGGGGTCAGTTTTAAAGGCCGTGCATGAGCACAATCCTGCTCCTAAAAATAATAAAGGTAGTCCCTTAAACCTTATGATGACGTGTTGTCGTCAATAGGCGTCAAGCTCACTCCTCCGCATTATGCATATTTGAAAATAGCTGAAGGCTGCAATCACCATTATACTTTTTGTATTATTCCCGATATGCGAGGCCAGCTGGTTAGTCGGCCTATTGCCGAGGTAGTCGAGGAAGCAAAGAAAGTAGTTGATTCAGGTGTCCGTGAATTATTAGTGATTTCCCAAGACACCAGTGCTTATGGTGTTGATGTAAAATATAAATTGGACTTTGTTGATGGCGGCGCACTTGAAACTCGAATGCAGGATTTGGCTGTAGCGCTGGGTGAGCTTGGAGTGTGGGTTAGATTGTACTATGTGTATCCCTACCCTCATGTAGATAAACTGATTCATCTAATGGCAGAGGGCAAGATTCTCCCTTATCTTGACATACCTTTTCAGCATGCCAGCCCTAAAATTCTTAAATTAATGAAGCGTCCAGGCAACCAAGAACAAGTCTTGCAGCGAATTAAAGCTTGGCGCGCTATTTGCCCTGAGCTGACCATTCGCAGTACTTTCATCGTCGGCTTTCCAGGAGAAACTGAAGAAGATTTCCAAATATTATTAGATTGGTTGGAAGAAGCAGAATTAGATCGAGTGGGTTGCTTTAAGTATTCCCCTGTAGATGGAGCTAAAGCCAATAATCTTCCCGACCATTTGTCTGAAAAGATAAAGGAGGATCGCTGGAATCGTTTCATGAAGGTTCAGAAGGTTATTTATGATCGATGTTTCTATTGAGCATGCGGATGAGTACGATCTTTGGGGGGCGGTCGTTTTCTCATAGAATCCTTTATTTTTTCTTTCTTGCTATGTTCACGAATAGATATAAATTAATCAAAGAAGTGGCTATGTTTTCATGCCATCTTCTTCGGTTAATTAGAGTATTGGATCTTGAGTTAAAAGATTTTTAGTGTTCGTGCCCGCCGGAGCCGTGTACATGACCATGAGTAAGCTCTTCCTCAGTAGTTTCGCGAACCTCTGTAATTCTAATGTCAAAAGTTAATGTTTTTCCAGCTAGCGCGTGATTTCCATCTACAGTAACTGTTTCTTCAGTTAAATCGGTTACTATTACTGACACAGTTCCATTCGGTGTTGTCGCCTCAAAGCGCATTCCAACTTTGATATCTTCTGCTTGGAAGGATGATCGGGGAATTTGTTGCACCATCTGCTCTTGTCGCTCCCCATAAGCTTCCTTGGGTTCGATAGTCACCACCATCACTTCGCCCGACTCTTTTCCTTCCATTGCTTTTTCAAGGCCGGGGATAATGTTGTTGTGCCCTTGAATATATGGCAAGGGTTCACCTTCAGTGGAAGAATCAATTACATTTCCAGTTTCATCAGACAATGAATAGTGAAAATATACGGCAGAATTTTTAGAAATTAGCATGGGGACCTCTTGTTGTTGATGACGCAGTTTGTAAGCAACTACTGGTTGTTGATGACGCAGTTTGTAAGCAACTACTGGTGTATTGAGCTTCTATGGAGCACTTCGTTATTCTAGTATAGGATTATCCATTAAACGTTCGGTTTTTCCAAGTACAAGGTACCCATAAGAATCCCATGCGTTAAAAAATAATTTTTATGACCCATTTTGTATATATTGATCATTATGGATTAAATTTTTTAGTGAAAGATGAAATCCTATTGGCTATACGATTGTTGGTAAGTTACTGTTTTGTTATGGATTGAAGGAAAAAACAAGATGAGTAGATTTTTATTTTTGACGCCTATTTTTTCTTAGTACAACTTGTAGTGTTTTTTGCTGGAAACAAACACTATATCTTGTATACTGGAATTCGATTTGCAGTAGTAGCTAGTATTAAAATATAAAATAAATTTGGTTATATTCATGGTTCATAAACTATACCTATAGAAAATACCTTGATACAAAGTCATTAAAAACTCTTGCAGAAATAAAGATCAAAGACACAGGAAAGCTGAATATTATGTCAATTGAAGCAATACAAACCGGCGAAAAACCTCAAATTATAGATGTTAAGTTACAAGAGGCGTCTGCTGATATTTGGGATAAGAAATATCGATTAAAAAATAAACAAGGTGACCCCGTTGACGAAACTATAGACGCAACATATCGGCGAGTTGCTAAAGCTCTTTCGGATGTCGAGGATAGGGGGAAAAGAGAGACCTGGTATGAGCGTTTTTTGTGGGCATTACGTAATGGGGCAATACCAGCAGGCCGAATAATTTCCAACGCTGGCGCTCTGGAGCACAAACCAGCGACCTCTACAATTAACTGTACTGTTTCTGGAATCGTTGAAGATTCTATGCTGGATATTCTGAATAAAAATCTTGAGGCTGGACTCACGCTAAAAGCTGGCTGTGGCATTGGGTATGAATTTTCCACGTTGCGACCAAAAGGGGCATATGTGTCTGGTGCTGGAGCATATACTTCTGGCCCCCTCTCCTTCATGGATATTTTTGACAAAATGTGTTTTACCGTTTCTTCTGCCGGCGGCCGTCGTGGTGCGCAAATGGCAACTTTTGATGTAAGTCATCCAGATGTGGTGGATTTTATTAAAGCCAAGCGTGAGGATGGAAGGTTAAGGCAATTCAATATGTCCCTTCTGATCACGGAAGGATTTATGGAAGCGGTTAAACATGATGAAGATTGGCCTTTAAGTTTTCCCGTTTTAAAGAAAGAGGTGGATCAGGGTGAAGTTGATCTTCAGGACACCAGTCTTTTATGGAGGGATTTTCCCACTGCAAAAGGGTATGTTACCAACAGTGAAGGCTTAATTGCTTGCCGTGTATATAAAACTGTTAAAGCCAAGCATCTTTGGAACGTTATTATGACGTCCACCTATGATTATGCGGAGCCAGGTTTTATTCTGATTGATAAGGTCAATCAGGAAAATAATAATTGGTTTTGCGAGGACATTCGTGCAACGAATCCTTGTGGAGAACAACCGTTGCCACCATATGGCAGTTGTTTGCTGGGTTCGGTGAATCTGACTAAATTTGTAAAAAATCCCTTCACGAGCAAGGCGGAGTTTGACTGGCCAGCTTATCGCGAAGTAGTCTCTGTGTTTACTCGCATGCTAGATAATGTTGTAGAGATTAATGGCTTGCCTTTAGAAGGTCAGCGAGAAGCAATCATGAATAAACGTCGCCATGGCATGGGATTTTTAGGCTTAGGTTCGACTATGACGATGCTGACCATGCCTTACGGCTCTGTTGATTCATTAGCCTTTACAGAAAAAGTTTCCCGTGAATTATCTATGGCTGGCTGGCGGGCAGGTTTAAGTTTGGCTAAAGAGAAAGGTCCAGCTCCAATAATGGACGAAGATTTTGAGGTAACTGAAGCAATGCTTCGAAAGTGTCCAGAAATGACTAAAGACGGAATTGCTGTAGGAGACAAGATTAGGGGTAAGGTACTTCATGCTCGTTATAGTCAATATATGCAAAAGATTGCAGAAGTCGACCCAAAATTGGTTGAAGAGCTAGCGGATGTAGGCTGTAGATTTACCCATCACTCCTCTATTGCTCCAACGGGGACGATATCGTTGTCGCTCGCCAATAATGCTAGTAATGGCATTGAGCCAAGCTTCGCACATCACTATGCACGTAATGTGATTAGAGAAGGGAAAAAGTCGAAAGAAAAAGTGGATGTATTTTCTTATGAGTTGCTGGCTTATCGAGAGCTGATTAATCCAGAAGCGATGCCTTTTGCAGAGAATGATGAGCAAGCGCTCCCTGATTACTTTGTCTCTAGTGCTAACATACAACCTAAAAATCATGTTGACGTGCAAGCAGCATCTCAAAAATGGATTGATTCTTCGATATCAAAGACTATCAATGTTCCTACAGACTGTGACTTTGAAGAGTTCAAAGATATATATCTTTATGCGTATGAAAAAGGACTAAAGGGTTGCACAACGTTTCGCTTTAATCCTGAAGCATTTCAGGGTGTGCTGGTTACAGAGAAAGATTTAGAAAATACAACCTATCAGTTTACATTGGAGGATGGCTCGACTGTCGAAGTGAAGGGAAATGATGAGGTTGAGTATGATGGTGAAATGCATACTGCCGCTAATTTATTTGATGCCTTAAAAGAAGGCTATTACGGTAAATTTTAATTGAGTAATAAAATATGAAGATAAAGTTAGACCAAAAAATTATAGGATATCAGGTATTATCATCATCAAATGATGCAGTGCCACCAATCACACCTGAACCTTTAGGGCAAGCGATTGAGCTAATGACAGAGCATGTGAGTCGTCCAGATGAGCTGTATGGATCCACTTATAAAGTAAAAACTCCTCAGTCTGAGCATGCATTGTATATAACTATTAATGACATTATTTTAAATCCCGGCACTGATGATGAGCAACGGCGTCCTTTTGAGATTTTTATTAATTCGAAAAATATGGAGCAGTTTCAGTGGGTAGTAGCATTAACTCGGGTCATTTCCGCAGTTTTTCGAAAAGGAGGAGATTGCACCTTCTTGGCTGAAGAGTTAAAAGCGGTATTTGATCCTCAGGGGGGCTACTTTAAGCGCGGCGGAAAATTTATGCCTTCTTTAGTTGCAGAAATTGGCGAAGCTATTGAACAACACCTGACTAAAATAGGTATGATTAAAGTTGCAGAGTTGGGTGAACACCAAAAAGATATTCTCGCTGAAAAGAGAGCAGTATACGATTCAAGGATATCTTCTGCTGAGAATAGTGGAGAGACAGATAATGCTTTTCCTCCAAGTGCAAGTCTTTGTCAGAAGTGCATGACCAAAGCTACTATTTTGATGGATGGGTGTATGACTTGCTTGAATTGCGGCGAGTCAAAATGTGGTTAAGCTAGAGCGAGGCTTTAACGAACTCCATTAGCCTAGTGATCGCTTCACTGGGATCAGTGTTTTGAGATATGAGGCTAACCCCAACCTTTCCAAGCTTCGGGAGTTTCTCATTATTTTTTAATATGCGTAGATTCTCAGGAACGGTACTTTTGGCTAAAACTGTTACCCCTAACCCTTCATTGATGGCCGCTTGAATGCCGGTTAGGTCAGGTATTGTATAGACAATGCGCCAAGACTTCCGATTTTTCTGGAGGGTTGATTTTCCTCGTTTTCGATAGATACATCCTTCAGGAGCAGCAATTAATGGCAGTATCGTTTGCAAGTGAGCATCACTATCAGTGCCGCTCACCCAGACTAATTCATCTTCTTTCACAAGGCTGCTCCCGGCTGAAAATGGATCGTCATGTAGTGCTAGGATAAGGTCATAACGAAGGCGGCCTGATATCGATAGAAGATCTTTGCTTAAAGCGCAAGTGACTTCAAGGGTGACATTTGGGTATGCTTGCGCAAAACGACCTACAATTTTTGGTAACAAAGTGGTGGCAAATTCACTGGGAATGCCAAAATGAATTTGACCGCTTACTGAGCTCTTGCTGAACCGGGATATAGCTTCGTCATTTATAGCTAAAATTTGTTTGGCGTACTTGAATAGTAAATGCCCTGATGGGCTAAGCTCCAAGTGTTGTCCGCTTCGAACAAGTAGAGTTTGTTCAAGCATTTCCTCCAGGCGCTTTAACTGAAGACTAATTGCTGGTTGCGATCGGCCTAGCCACTCCGCAGCTTGGGTGAAGCTACCCAATTCGATGACAGTAACGAATGATCTAAGGAGCGCTGTAGGAATATTGGTCATGTTGTTTGATTCAGTAATATTTAAATTATTTATGGATGTATTTTAACTATTAATTTTACCAATTTATATATGAACGTTAAAATGATGTTTTTATATGCAGTTCTCTACATTATTTAGAAAATTATAGCTATGAACAAAACTAACAGTAGTGAAATTAAGGCCACACCCAGTAGTGAAATTAAGGCCACACCGCTTAAGGATCTTCATTTGCAATTAGATGCACGCATGGTGCCTTTTGCGGGGTATGAAATGCCAGTGCAATACCCAGATGGCGTAAAAACAGAACATTTACATACTCGTCAACATGCCGGATTGTTTGATGTTTCTCATATGGGGCAAATAACTATTACAGGAAAAGGTGTGGCGAAAGCCCTCGAGACATTGATCCCTGTTGAGCTAGAGAATCTAGATATTAATAAACAGACCTATGCTTTGCTGACCAATGATCATGGAGGAATTCTCGATGATTTGATGATTGCACGGTGGTCTGAGGACTGTTTTTTTCTTGTCGTTAATGCAGGCCGTAAGGACCGGGATCTTAAATATTTGAGAGATAATCTTGATGGATTCAATATTGACCATATGAAGAATCAAGGATTACTTGCGTTACAAGGACCTGCTGCTGAACAAGTAATGAAAGATTTGGCTCCGGAGTCACAAGAGATGCTGTTCATGTCAGGTGCTCGCGTTAATTTAGATGGAATTGACTGCTATATCACTCGCTCTGGCTATACCGGCGAAGATGGATTTGAGATTTCTGTCCCGCCTGAGTTTTCTGAATCATTGGCTCGCAAGCTATTATCTTATGAGCGGGTCAAAGCTGCTGGTTTGGGTGCTAGAGACTCATTAAGATTAGAGGCAGGACTTTGCCTCTATGGTCATGACATTGATGCTCAGACTACTCCTATTCAAGCTTCTTTGCTTTGGAGTATTAGCAAGTCCCGTCGTGCGGATGGTGAAAAATCTGGGGGCTTCCCTGGTGCTGACATTATTTTCCAAGAAACAATGCGTGGCGCTACACGAAAGCGCGTTGGCCTCAAAGTAGAAGGGAGAGCGCCAATTCGAGAGGGCGCTGAACTTGTAAGCAAAAAAAACGAAGTCATCGGTGTTGTCACTAGCGGTGGTTTTGGTCCAAGTCTTGATGCCCCGCTAGCTATGGGTTATGTAAAGGCAGAGTATTCAACAATAGGTACTGAATTTGGAGCAATTGTGCGCGGCAAAGTACATCCAGTTTCTGTTCAGAAAATGCCATTTGTGCCAAATCGTTATTACCGCGGATAAAGAATTGATCTAATTATTAGTTCTATCGATTAAAGACTTAACACCAACGAAATATTAATTAAAAATATAGAGATATTGCTGCATGAAATTATTAGTAGATCTGTCCAATAGCAACGAGTTTATTCGTCGACATATAGGTCCATCCGATGAAGACAAGCTAGCCATGCTCCAGAGTATTGGGTATGAATCCTTGGACTCTTTCATTAATGCCGTGGTCCCGAAAAAAATTCGTTTTTCCGAAGACCTTGATTTAGGTTGCGCGGCAACAGAGCAAGAAACATTGGACAAACTGGCAAGCATCGCCAGTAAGAACCAGGTGCTAAAAACTCTTATTGGCCAAGGTTACTATAACACCATTACACCTAATGTGATTTTACGAAATGTATTCGAGAATCCGGCCTGGTATACCGCCTACACCCCTTATCAGCCTGAAATTTCTCAAGGACGACTTGAGGCATTGCTAAATTTTCAGACAATGATCATTGATCTTACTGGAATGGATTTAGCGAGCGCATCGTTGCTAGATGAAGGAACTGCAGCGGCTGAAGCAATGACACTTTGTCGGCGGATGTCGAAATCTAAAGGTACGGTATTTTTTGTTGATAAGCATTGTTTCCCGCAAACAATCGATGTAATTAAGACTCGAGCAGAACCAATGGGCTTGGATGTTGTTATCGGGGATCCATCTGAGATTGAGAAGCATGATTTGTTTGGAGTACTGCTGCAGTATCCAGGCGAAGATGGAACAATTAGAGATTTTAGTGAAGTTGTGAAAATTGCTCACCAGAAGCAAGCACTAGTAGTTATGGCCGCAGATATCTTAAGCTTATTGTTGCTCAAAAGTCCTGGTGATATAGGCGCTGATGTAGCCATAGGATGCACCCAAAGATTTGGTGTCCCGCTAGGTTTCGGAGGACCGCATGCAGCTTACATGGCAACAAAAGACTTATTTAAGCGCTCACTGCCAGGCCGTTTAGTTGGCGTCTCTCTTGATAGCAGCGGGAAGCCAGCTTATCGGTTGGCCTTGCAGACTCGAGAGCAACATATCCGTCGAGAAAAGGCCACTAGTAATATCTGTACTGCGCAAGCACTTTTAGCAGTTATGGCAAGTATGTATGCAATTTACCATGGCCCTGTTGGACTTAAACGTATTGCTCAAAAAGTGCATTGTCTTACAGCCATTTTTGCATCTGGTTTGAAGAAAATTGGGTATATGCCGATGAATGATAGTTTTTTTGACACACTCACTGTAGTTACAGGTAAAGATACTGCTGCAATCCACAAATCAGCTGTTTCCGCAGGGTTTAATTTGCGAATAATCGATGAGTTTCATCTGGGCGTCTCTTTTGATGAAGTATCTTGTTCGACAGATATAGAAATTCTTTGGCGTGTGTTTAATAAAAATACGAACTTAACCGTCAATGAGGTGGAGCCTTCGGCAATCAGTGGGCTGCCAGTTGGATTATTACGCGAAGATATTCCTTTGTCTCATCAGGTATTCAATACTTACCACTCAGAGACAGAAATGCTTCGTTATCTGCGGAAACTTTCAGATAAAGATATTGCGCTGGATCGTGCAATGATACCTCTTGGTTCATGCACAATGAAATTGAACGCTACAGCAGAAATGATACCTGTCAGCTGGCCAGAGTTTGCGAATATTCACCCCTTTGCTCCATTTGATCAAGCGGCAGGTTATACGGAAATGATCAAAGAAATCGAGTCCATGCTCTGTGTTGTGACAGGGTACGATGCAGTTTCTTTGCAACCCAATGCGGGATCTCAGGGAGAATATGCTGGATTGCTAGCCATTCGCGCCTATCATGCGAGCCGAGGGGATTCAAATCGCAATATATGCTTAATTCCTAGTTCTGCTCATGGCACAAATCCTGCTTCTGCTCAGATGTGCGGCATGACAGTAGTGGTAACCAGTTGCGACGAGAAAGGGAATGTCGATCTACAAGAACTTCGAGCGAGGGCGGAGGAGCATGCTGATAATTTAGCAGCTATTATGGTGACTTATCCTTCAACACATGGGGTATTCGAAGAAGGTATTATTGAAATTTGCGATATAGTCCACCAGCACGGGGGCCAAGTCTATATTGATGGAGCCAATCTCAATGCCATGGTCGGCCTTTGCAAGCCAGGAAAATTTGGTGGGGATGTCTCTCATTTAAATCTTCATAAGACTTTTTGTATCCCTCATGGTGGTGGCGGTCCTGGAGTTGGTCCTGTTGCGGTTAGTCAGCATTTAGCGCCCTATCTGCCAGGACACCAAAGGTTCGCTCAAGATTCTACTGTGAATGCGGTTTCATCTGCACCATGGGGCAGTGCCGGCATCCTTCCAATAACCTGGATGTACATGAAAATGATGGGATCGGAGGGGTTAAAGCATGCGACTGAGATAGCTATTTTAAGCGCAAATTATATTGCAAGTCGCCTCAAAAATGATTACACAATTCTTTATACGGGAGCGAATGATCGAGTTGCACATGAATGTATTATAGATTTGCGAAAGATTAAGGACGATACTGGAGTTTCAGTCGACGATCTGGCAAAGCGGCTTATTGACTATGGCTTCCATGCTCCTACCATGTCATTTCCCGTTCCAGGTACCTTGATGATTGAGCCCACTGAAAGTGAATCCAAAAATGAACTAGATCGTTTTTGTGATGCTATGCTAGAAATCCGAAAGGAGATTTTCGCTGTACAGCAAGGCGAGTACCCTGTGGATGACAACCCTCTCTGTCATGCGCCTCATGCTGCTGATATAGTGGCAGCTAATGACTGGAACAGAAGCTACTCAAGAGAGAAGGCGGCTTACCCTCTCGCATCGCTAAGAGACTCAAAGTATTGGCCTCCAGTTGGCAGAATTGACAATGTGCATGGGGATAAGAATTTAATTTGTGCTTGTGTACCAACCTCGGATTACGAGTGATTAACTTCCAGGAATTTATTCTAGACCGACCTATAAATTCAAAAAATTGATAATAATTTGATTAAATTCCTTTGGTTTTTCCGTATGTAGCCAGTGGCCAGCATTATTTATAGTTTTCAATTGTGCTTTAGGAAATAACCTTAATATCTCATCAAGATGTTTGTCTTGCATGTATGGGGAATTCTCTCCCTTTACAAAAAGAGAAGACCCTATAAACGGTTGTCCGGCAGGAGCTGAGGTTAACTTGTTATGGTAATTAACGGTAATGCCTTTCATAAAAAGCCGTAGGTCGATTTTTCCATCTATCCCACGAACAATATTCTTTAAAAGAAATGCCCTGATTGCGCCATTCTGAATGCAGGATGATAGTAATTTGTCTGCTTCCATTCTGGAGGATGGCCTTTTTTTAATTAAGATATTTAGTCCTGCAATTATTTCACCATGACGATCAGGTTCATAGTTGACAGGCGAAATGTCCGCAATGACAATTTTGCTGACCCTATTGGCGTGATTCAATGCTACCTGCATAGCAATTTTTCCACCCATAGAATGACCTATTAGGGTAGCCTGGTTCAGATTTAAATCATTCATCAGTCTGATGATATCGTTGGCCATGCAGGGGTAGTTCATTTCCTCGCTGTGGGGGGATTGACCATGGTTTCGAAGATCCGGTGCGATGACCATATATTTATCTGAAAGCGCCCGACCCAATAAGCCCAGATTGCTTCTGGAGCCAAACATGCCATGCAGTAATATTAAAGGCTCGCCAGCACCTTGAGTAGAGTATTTTAATTTCACAATCGTCAGTTTATTTGGGTTAGTGAGTTTTTAGAAAAGAATTATTTTTTTGGCAGAAGATGGCTTTTGATGACTGAAACTATAACATCAACTAAATATGCCATTTTATGACTCCAGTCCACCAAGGCAAATATATTTCAGTTCTAGATAATCATCAAGGCCGTATTTTGAACCTTCTCGGCCTTGCCCTGATTGCTTTATACCACCAAAAGGAGCCATTTCATTTGAGATCATACTTTCATTGATACCAACGATGCCATAGGCTAGCTGTTCTGAAACTCGCCAAATTCTATTGTTATCAAGGGTATAAAAATAGGCCGCTAAACCATACTCTGTATCATTCGCTAGTGCGATAGCTTCAGCTTCAGTATTGAATTTGAATAAAGGGGCCACAGGACCAAAAATTTCTTCGGAAAAAATCCGCATGCCTTTAACAGCATTATCAAGAACCGTGGGCTCTATAAAATTACGGCCTAATTTTGAACGACCCCCGCCGATCAGTACTGCTGCACCTTTGCTGGTAGCATCTTTAATAAGTGCGCAAACATTGTCAGCAGCTTGTTCGTTTATTAAAGGCCCAATAGAGGTGTTTTCTGCAACCCCGAAGCCCAAAGAAAGACTTTCTACGGCCTTGGTGAGTTTTTTAGAAAACTCCTCATAAACACCCGATTGGATGAGAAATCGATTGGCGCAGGTACATGTTTGACCGGCATTCCTATACTTTGAGGCTATGGCCCCCTGCACAGAAAGATCTATATCTGCATCATCAAATACGATAAACGGCGCATTTCCTCCTAACTCCATAGAGGTGCGCTTAACAGTGCTTGAGCTGGCAGCCATGATCTTTTTCCCTACGGCTGTAGACCCAGTAAAAGACAGTTTCTTTACCAATGGATTGCTAGTGAGCTCAGACCCGATTTCTTCGGAGTCGCCAACTATTATGTTTATAACACCCTTTGGAATACCAGCTCGTTCGGCCAAAGCAACGAGAGCCATAGCGGAAAGGGGCGTCTCGCTGGCAGGTTTACATACAACTGTACATCCAGCAGCTAGTGCTGGAGCAATCTTTCTAGCCAGCATAGCACAAGGAAAATTCCACGGAGTAATACATGCTACAACGCCTATCGGCTGCTTGATGACAAATAGTTTTTTATCATTTGTTGGTTCAGGTATCAGATCTCCGTAGATGCGTTTAGCTTCTTCTGCGAACCATTCAATGTAGTTTGCTCCATAGATAATTTCTGCTCGTGCCTCAGCCAAAGGTTTGCCTTGCTCTGCTGTAAGAATTTGAGCAAGATCTTCTTTGTTGTCAATAACCAGGTTGTACCATTTGCGCATTAATTTTGATCGATCCCTGTGGTTCGTCTTGGCCCATAGTTTTTGAGCTGCGCTTGCCGCCCTAATCATTCTTTTAGTTTCCGTAGCGCCACATTTGGCCACATCGACAATGACAGCCCCATTAGCTGGATTTTTTACGGCAAGAATGTGCCCGGTGTCAGAAGATATCCACTCTCCATCAACAAAAGACTGAGTTTTGAGTAGTGATAAGTCATGTAATAATAAAGTCTTTTTCATGCGTAACCTAGTTAAATGCGAGCAAAATACTTAGACAAAGTGTCTGGTGTTTTATTTCAATGACTGATACTTACAATAATTTCTTGGGGTTAACCCCGTCCAATGTTTGAAAGCCCTGGTAAACGATCTGGGTTCCATGAAACCAACTATCTCTGAAACCTCTTCAACAGAGAGATTACCTGTTACTAGCTTGCCGATAGCCATTTCGCGTCGTATGTTATCTTTTATCTTTTGATAACTAGTGCCTTCATCTTTTAGTCGCCTATAGAGGGTTAAAGGTTTTAGATTTAGAAGTTTAGCCAAGTGTTCTATTTTTGGAAAAAAAAGTTTTTTCGAACTACTTTGCATAATTTCTCTTTCAATTGCAGATTCTAGGCTCACTTTTTCCCCTGGAATTGTCATGATTTCTGCAGGGTGGCTGGCTAGAAATGTATTTAATTCTCTGGTCGTTCGCATTAACGATTTTGTTAGATATTTATGAGAAAAGGAGATACTAGTTTGCGCTTGTTTAAATGACAGGCTTCCAGGGAACATAACGCGAAGCTCTTTTATGTGGGCTGGCATTTCATGACTAAAGCAGGTGCCTTTTAGGCGAATAGTCTCTGCTATGTACCAGCTAGAAAATCGATGCCATGTCACTAAAAGCCATTCAGCCAAAAAATGCTCAGGGTCAAGCTCAGGTTGGGTTAAATGGAACTGCAATTCAGTGATGTTGCTGTCGTTTGTGTGGAGTTGTATTTTTACAGAATCTGTAGTCAAATTATAAAAAAGAACCATTTTCTCTAACAAGTCTCCTAATGTTTTGCATTGACCTGAAAGCTCGCAAAACATTTGAAATATGCCATATCTGGATGGTTGCGCAGTAAATCCCATAAACTCATCATTTAATTCTTGCTGAACTAGACGGAAAAGTCGCGCCACTTGATCAGTGTGGACTCTACATGCTGCCTGTTCCATGAAGGTTGGATTAATACCAGCTCGCGCCAATAGCACTCTAGGGTTGAAATGATTTTGACGTATTCCATAAAGACAGGATAGGACATGATGATGTGAAATTGTAGCGATAGCTTGATCCTTAAGAGATTTTATAAAATCGGTGAGTTTATTTTAAATATTGACCATACTATAGTATATTTTATTAATTTTATGAATTACTTAGTGAGTTTTGGAGGTAAAATTGGACCTTGCGTATACTTTATGGCTCATTCATAGTAAAGCTAATGCAACACTTTGTTATGCTAGCGAATAATGACTGCATAGTTATTATTCAACTTATGCGAGGACGCTTCCAATGACAGATACGTCTAAACCCAATTATTCTAATTGGGCAGATTTGGCTAAAAAAGAAACCAAGAGCCAGACCCTAGATCGCTTGCTATGGAAAACTCCAGAGGGAATCGAAATTAAACCTCTGTACACCTCCGAAGATGTTGCTGGGCTGAAATATCAGGAAAGTCTTCCTGGCTTCATGCCATTTAAACGTGGCCCAAAAGCTACCATGTATGCAGGGCGTCCTTGGACCATCCGGCAGTATGCAGGATTCTCTACTGCAGAAGAATCTAATGCATTTTACCGTAGTAATCTGGAGGCTGGCCAGCAAGGATTGTCTGTAGCATTTGATCTACCTACGCACCGCGGTTATGACTCTGACCATGAACGTGTTGAGGGGGATGTTGGCAAGGCCGGTGTTGCCATTGATTCTGTTGAAGACATGAAAATCCTTTTTAGAGATATCCCCTTAGATAAAGTCTCAGTTTCTATGACCATGAATGGGGCTGTATTGCCAGTGATGGCTAGCTTTATTGTTGCTGCTGAAGAGCAGGGCGTGAGAGCTGAAGCGCTCATGGGCACCTTGCAGAATGACATTCTTAAGGAATTTATGGTTCGAAATACTTATATTTATCCTCCCTCCCCATCGATGCGTATTGTCGCTGACATTATCGGCTACACCTCTGAGCATATGCCCAAGTTTAATTCTATCTCTATTTCCGGATATCATATGCACGAAGCTGGAGCCACCAATGTTCAAGAGTTAGCTTTTACAATTGCAGATGGTGTTGAATATGTAAGAACAGCTATAAATAGTGGCCTGGATGTTGATAATTTTGCCCCCAGATTGTCATTCTTTTTTGCAACTGGCATGAATTTTTTTATGGAGATAGCAAAACTTCGTGCGGCTAGAATCTTATGGGCAACATTGATGAAAGAGAAATTTTCTCCCAAAAATGAAGCAGCATTAATTCTCCGTACGCACTGTCAAACTTCCGGTGTCAGCCTAACCAGCAAAGATCCTTACAATAATATAATCAGAACAACCATTGAAGCCATGTCTGCTGTCCTTGGAGGCACGCAATCATTGCACACCAATGCATTCGACGAGGCTCTTGGTTTGCCAACAGAATTTTCTGCTCGTATCGCTAGAAACACCCAACTGGTGATCCAGGAAGAAACAGGCGTCACTCATGTGGCGGATCCCTTGGCTGGATCTTACTACATAGAAACGCTGACCGATCAACTGGTCAAAGCGGCTCGAGAGTTAATTGATGAAGTGGAAGATATGGGGGGAATGACTAAGGCAGTTGAAACTGGTATGCCTAAATTAAGCATAGAGAAAGCAGCAGCATTAAGGCAAGCAAGAGTTGATCGAGGCGAAGAGGTTATTGTTGGCGTCAACAAATTTGAGTTAACAGAGGAGCCAAACATAGAGATTCTTGATATTGATAACACTTCTGTCCGTGACTCTCAAATTGAAAAATTGAAAAAAATTCGTAAAGAACGTGATGATATTTTATGTCAGAATGCTCTTGATGCCCTTACTGAATCAGCGACAACAGGACATGGGAATTTGTTGAATTTAGCGGTAAATGCTGCTCGACTGCGAGCAACAGTTGGTGAAATTTCTTTTGCATTAGAAAAAGAGTGGGGAAGGCATCAAGCTGTGACAAGAACTATTAGTGGTGTTTACGGTTCCGCCTACGAGGGGGATAAAGAATTTTCTGCCATACAGGAAAAAGTAAAAGCCTTTGCGGTCGATACTGGTAGGCGGCCACGCATGCTGGTGGCAAAAATGGGACAGGATGGACATGATCGGGGAGCCAAGGTGATTGCTACAGCATTTGCTGATATTGGTTTTGACGTGGATATTAGCCCCATGTTTCAAACCCCAAAAGAAGCTGCTCGTATGGCAATCGAAAATGATGTACATATAGTAGGAGTCTCTTCTCAAGCCGCCGGACATAAAACGCTAGTACCCCAGTTAATCAAAGCTTTAGCTGATCATGGGGCAGCAGAAATTAAAGTAGTTTGCGGTGGCGTTATTCCTCCTCAGGATTATCAGGAGCTGTACGATGGCGGGGTTATTGCTATATATGGCCCAGGTACGAATATCCCATCTGCTGCTGCAGAAATTCTCGAATTACTTTGTAGAAATTCTGATAATGAAGAATAGGAGAATATGATGCACGAGGTTATCGAGCAGCTAGCAGAAAAAAGAAAAAAAGCATACCTTGGCGGTGGCCAACAACGCATCGATGCCCAACATCAGAAGGGCAAGTTAACCGCTAGAGAGCGCATTGAACTGTTGCTTGACCGAGATACATTTGAAGAATGGGATATCTTTGTAGAGCACCGCTGTACGGATTTTGGTGTCGATAAAGAGCACATTCCTGGCGATGGCGTGGTGACCGGATACGGTACTATTAACGGTAGGTTGGTATTCTTGTATAGTCAGGATTTTACAGTTTTTGGTGGCTCATTATCAGAGACACATGCTGAAAAAATATGCAAAGTAATGGCGCAGGCAATCAAGGTTGGCGCACCAGTTATTGGCTTGAACGATTCCGGCGGTGCTCGGATTCAAGAAGGTGTAGCCTCTTTAGGTGGCTATGCAGACGTATTTCAGCAGAATGTTATGGCTTCAGGGGTTATTCCTCAAATTTCTATGATTATGGGTCCCTGTGCAGGCGGCGCTGTTTATTCACCAGCAATTACAGATTTCATTTTTATGGTGAAGGACAGCTCCTATATGTTCGTAACAGGACCTGATGTTGTTAAAACTGTTACCCATGAAACAGTCACAGCGGAAGAGCTTGGAGGTGCGGTAACCCATTCTAGTAAATCAGGTGTTTCTGACCTGGCCTTTGAGTCCGATATAGATGCCTTGCTTAATTTACGGCATTTTATCTCTTTTTTGCCAGCCAATAATCGAGAAAAGCCGCCTATATGGCCAACAGATGATCCTGTTGATCGTATCGAAAACTCTTTGGACTCGCTAATCCCTAATGATCCCAATAAGTCCTATGACATGAAAGAGCTCATCATTAAGGTGGCCGATGAAAGAAATTTTTTTGAAATACAGCCTAGTTATGCGGCTAACTTGATCATTGGGTTTATTCGTATTGACGGTTCTACGGTGGGAGTTGTCGGCAACCAGCCATTAGTGCTTGCCGGTTGCTTAGATATTAATGCATCAAAGAAAGGCGCACGTTTTATACGTTTTTGTGATGCATTTAATATTCCAGTTTTAACATTTGTTGATGTCCCTGGATTCATGCCGGGCACTAGTCAGGAGTATGGGGGCATCATCAAGCATGGCGCTAAACTATTGTATGCCTATGCTGAATGTACTGTACCCAAAGTGACAGTAATAACACGTAAAGCTTATGGTGGAGCCTATGATGTGATGTCGTCTAAGCATCTCCGCGGAGATGTAAATCTTGCATGGCCAACAGCAGAGATTGCTGTAATGGGGCCAAAAGGTGCAGTGGAAATTATCTTTAGAAAAGACATTGGGGATTCAGAAAAAATTAAAACGAGAGAGATCGAGTACCGTAAAAAATTTGCTAACCCTTTTATAGCGGGAAAACGTGGATATATCGACGATGTTATTTTGCCTCGAGATACTAGAAAGAGAATCGCTCGCTCGCTTGCCATGTTAAGCAATAAAGATATAGAAAATCCGTGGCGAAAACATGGGAATATCCCCCTATAGATAACTAAAAATTCTTAAATTTATTGTTCGATATAAATGTAATTTTTAATAGAAGATAGTGTATGTTTAAAAAAATTCTTGTAGCAAACAGAGGTGAGATTGCTTGCCGTGTATTCCGAACAGCAAAGGCTATGGGTATTTCAACTGTCGCAGTTTACTCGGATGCAGATAGGGATGCCTTACATGTGATGATGGCCGATGAGTCTGTATATATTGGCCCTTCACCCTCTGTAGAAAGCTACCTTGTGATTGAAAAAATTATAGATGCCTGCAAAATTTCAGGAGCTGATGCAGTCCATCCTGGCTATGGTTTTTTGTCTGAAAATAAAAAATTCTGCCAAGCTTTGGGCTCCGCAGGCATCTCTTTTATTGGCCCTGGCGTAAAAGCCATAGATTCTATGGGAGATAAAATAACCTCCAAGGCGATAGCGATCAAGGCTGGTGTCAATGCAGTGCCAGGATATGATGGGATCGTACAAAACTCTGACGAAGCTGTAGAAATTGCAAAAGGTATTGGGTTCCCAGTTATGCTAAAGGCTTCTGCCGGTGGTGGTGGCAAAGGTATGCGTGTGGCTTGGAACGAAAAAGAGTGCATAGATGGTTTTGAGCGTGCAACAAGTGAGGCTCTTTCGAGTTTTGGAGATGGGCGTATTTTTGTTGAGAAATACATTAAAGACCCGCGTCATATTGAAATCCAGATAATGGCTGACGGGTTTGGAAATATAGTTTATTTAGGCGAACGCGAGTGCTCTATTCAGCGCCGCCATCAGAAGGTTATAGAAGAGGCCCCTTCGCCATTTTTAACAGAGGCAGTTCGGAAAAAAATGGGAGAGCAGTCTGTGCTATTAGCCAAGGCTGTTGATTACCAGTCTGCAGGTACAGTGGAATTCATTGTAGATGCAGACATGAATTTTTATTTCTTAGAAATGAATACTCGCCTGCAAGTAGAACATCCAGTTACAGAAGCAGTAACTGGATTCGATCTAGTTGAATTGATGATTCGTGTTGCTGCGGGAGAGAAGCTTCCTTTGTCCCAGAGGGACATACGTCTTCAAGGATGGGCCATAGAGGCCCGTGTTTATGCAGAGGATCCGTTTTTAAATTTCATGCCTTCCATGGGTAGACTGGAGCGTTATATTTCACCGCAAGGTGAAGGAGTACGAGTTGACACCGGGGTCGCTGAGGGTGGCGAAGTGTCAAGATTTTATGATCCTATGATTTCAAAGCTAATAGCTTACGGATCTGATCGCAACGAGGCCATTAA
>JBLIIR010000023.1:0-17784 GCA_047635255.1 Porticoccus sp.
GGATAGCCTGAGCAGCAAGAAAAATAAGATTGTCCTTATCGGGAACATCTTTCATAGGGGACGATAATTGAATTTCGCCACTCTGGTTGGATTCAATGTCGAGACGATCACCATAATCAAGTAACTGGAATAATGTTTGTAAGTTATGATAACCGTTCTTCTGGCGTCCAGTTATATGGAGAAATAAGTTAATTTTTGCTGGAGAAGGAAGTGATAGCCTCATTGAAATCCTTAGTTTGGTAGCCACGTTTTTATTTTTAAATTAAATTGGTAGGTACCTTTCTTGCCCTGTATATTTCCTGGAAGACTCCAGCCCTCTATCTTTTGATAGTCAAAAAATTGCAATGCCCAGCCCGATTGCTTAAGCGAGCTTAAGGTTCCGTCATTATTATAGATAGATATCATCTTTGATGGAGATGGGGCGGCGATGCCTCTAACCCAAAATCTAAGTTGTTTTACTGGCCACTGCCACCCAAATAGGAGCTCAGTAAGTTCTTCAGCTGAGTTTGCAATATCAGGTTGTCTTGCTCCGCGCTGTAATTGAGCATGATATTGATTGCCTGTTATTCTAGTTGCACCGACCCCAAGAGGACCGTTTAATTTTACATCAAAGTCATCCCCTTGTTGGTCCCATGATATCCAGGCAGCGCCGCCTTCTTTTGAGTCCCTATAGCCTATTTTACCCTGAAGGATCCAGTCCTCTAACTGCGTTATTTTGTTGAGGTGTTGCTCCCAGCCAATGGTATTTAAAGGCGAATAATTTTTATTGATAGCGCACGAGCTGACTAGAATCGTAAATAGTAAAAAAATAATTCTTTGCATAAGATCATTCTACCTCAAGACGCTCGAGGGTTTCCTGGATAATAGTGTTGTTTGGGTCGCTCTGTAAAATTTTATCCCACACCAGCCTAGCCTCTTTTTTTTGCCCTGTAATCCAAAGCACCTCACCTAGATGAGCCACAATTTCCGGCTCAGGTATCAATAAACTTGATAGTGCTTGAGTTAGATGTTTAATAGCCTCCGCGTGGTCCCCCAGTCGATAGCAGACCCACCCTAAGCTATCCAGAGCTTCTATCGACTTAGGATCTAATTTAAGAGACCTGAGTATTAATTCGCGTGCTTCACTATAGCGATCACTATTCAGTGTCATGGAATATCCTAGAGCATTAAGTGCCTCAGCATGATTCGGATTTATTGCTAGAATAGATCTTAGGTCTTTCTCAGATTGCACAATATTTTTTTGAAGGCTGCTGACCGTAGATCGCATATAAAGAAAGTCTTGGTTTTCTGGATATTCAAGCAGAGCAGTACTAAGAAGATCGTACCCCTCGTCTAGAAGTTTTTGCTCACGCAGCATTTCAGCTTCGATAAGGTATGTTATGGGGGCGAACGTAGGTCTCCCGGTGCGAAGATCATGTAGTATAAGTCGCAGTTTAGCCACCCCCCTTTGTGTTGTCATGATTTCTTTCAGGGCATATATCGCATCTATGAGCCTATAAGCGTTTTCTTTTCCGTCTATAAAGCCTGTATTGGCGGCTTCTATAAATTTTGCAAGATGAACAGAAGATGCTACAGGGCTATCCTTCTTGTATAGGATGCCTAGTTCGTAATGAGCATGGTAATAATGCCACTTGTTAGCTGGGGTTTGGGTTACTCTGGTGAAAAGTTTAACCGATTCCTCTTGAAGGCCAAGCAATCTAGCGGCGCAAGCTAATGAATAAGTGATATCTTTATCATTAGGGTATTGTTTGAACAGTGCAGTCAATTTTTGATGCCCGCTTTCGGGATTTCTTTCTAGTGTTTTGTCCGCAAATTCGAGCTCCAAATCTCGCTTTAGGCTTGTGTCAGACAATTGGCTTGTAGCAATATAAGCTTCTTTTTCTTTTCCTTGCATAAAAAGTATTTCAGCTTTGAGCTCGAAAGCTGTATCCATAAATCTTTTGCTGGCGGCTACTAGTAGCAACCGATCGATAATTTCTAGTGGTTCTGTGCTGAGACCTTGTTCATATAAAATTCTTGCCTTGGTAATTTTTAGAACAAAATTGTTAGGGACTTTCGCCTCTATTTTTTTATAAAACCCGAGCAGTTTTTCTCTTTCTAGCTTGCGTGCAGAGACAAGTAAATCTAGAAGTGGCTCTGTATCATCACGCTCAAGAGAAAATATTATATGGGGAATTGCCTCATCGATTCGGCCGTATTTTAGAAGAGCTTTGGCATACATACTGCTTGCCTCAATTCTACCGGGTTCTACTTCCATCCATAATTGAGCCATTTCTAGCAATAGAGATGGATTCTTGTAATAGAGCGCAATTCTCGCAACTCTCGCAACTATTTCTGGATCATGGGTTAATCTGGCTTGAGTGATATATTTTTCTTGAAAAATAGCTGTCTTCCCTCTCAGGCCTGCGAGCTCTGCTATTATTAAGTCGTATAGGGCATCTTCGGTGAATGGGCGAACCTCATATTTACGCTTAAGTAATATTTTTCTCTGCTCAGAAAGTGTTTGGATATTTTTAATGGGCATTGGGACTAATTTGGTATGAGGTGTTTGATATGGCTGAGCACTGGTATTTTTGTTTGTAATTTGACTAGTGCAGCCGTTCATTATAAAGCCACACAGCGCTATTATTAGGATGGAAAGGTTGTAGCTGCTCATATATTTGCGTATAAAATTTCTGATTGTTTGTGCATTGAAGCTAGATACTCTAACAATAACAAAAGCTTTAACGCTAGTTAAATATTGACCGAATATCACTTGTCTTTAAAGGCTTAGAGCCGGACAATTGCAGATTAGCCTTATCAAGCATTGAGTTAATGACTATTTTCGCACTTGGAATCAATTACCGCACTGCCGCTCTCGATCTTCGAGAGAAGGTAGCTTTTGCTCCAGAAAATATGACTAAGGCTTTACGCAATGCGATCAAAGTTACCGGCATTGGCGAGGTGGCCATCCTGTCTACCTGTAATCGCACAGAGATATATTTTGTTGACCCTAATGATTCGCATGAAAATGCTGAGAAGATCTTGGACTGGCTGGCAGATTACCATCAGTTGTCATCAAGCGAATTATCTACTTGTTGTTACACTTACAGAAATGAAGATGCTGTTAAGCATATAATGAAAGTGGCTAGTGGTTTAGATTCAATGATACTGGGTGAGCCGCAAATACTAGGCCAGCTCAAGTCAGCCTATGCTGTAGCGCAGGAAGCAGACACAGTTTCTACAAAACTTAATCAGCTGTTTCAGCAAGCATTTTCTATCGCAAAACGAGTTCGCACCGAAACAGCTATTGGCCAAAATCCTGTCTCTGTTGCATATGCTGCTGTGAGCCTTTCGCAGCAAATTTTCTCAAATCTGAAAGATGTTCACGTGCTATTGATTGGCGCTGGAGAAACTATTGAATTGGTAGCAAAACATTTAATAGAGAAACAGGTGGGTAGTATTACAGTTTCTAACCGAACACTGCGTAGAGCTGAAGAGTTAGCTCAAGAGTTTGGCGCCCATGCAATATTATTTTCAGATATTCCGGAATTCCTTCAAAAAGCAGACATCCTGATCTCATCAACAGGCAGTCAGTTGCCCATACTTGGAAAAGGTGCTGTAGAATCAGCAATTAAAAAACGTAAACATAAACCTATGTTTATGTTGGATTTAGCGGTACCTAGAGATATTGAACCAGAAGTTGCAGACTTGGATGATATTTATCTTTTTACCGTAGATGACCTTCAGGAGGTTATTCTTGAAAATATGCGTTCGCGTGAAAGTGCTGCAAATAAAGCTGAGAAAATCATAGAAGAGGGTGTAAGTGAATGGAAGGGTCAGCTTCAGGGTCTTGATGTGGTAGATATGATTCGAGCCTTTCGTGAAAATTTAGAAGAAACTCGTGATATTGAGGCTGAAAAAGCTTTGCTTGCCTTGCGAGCAGGTCAAGATCCTGAGGATATAGTAAGAAGTCTGGCGCGAAACTTAACTAACAAGCTTTTGCACACTCCATCAAGAAAACTCAAGCAAGCTGGAGAACAAGGCCGCAAAGATCATATTCGCTTGGCTGGTGATTTATTTGGATTACAGAAATCAGATGAAAATGAGGTAAATAATTAAACAAATAAGCTTGCTGTTGACTAATAAAATAATTTAACAATTAAAGTGCACCAATGAAAGAATCTATTTTAGAAAAGCTACAATTGATGACTGATCGCCATGAAGAGGTGCGAGCGCTTTTGGGCGACCCTTGTGTAATAGGTAATCAAAATTATTTTCGTGCGCTTTCGAAGGAGTATGCTGAACAGGAGCCAATTGTCGAAGCTTACAAGGATTATGTTTTGGTCGAAGAAAAAATATTTGAAGCAAAACTACTGCTTCAGGATGCTGATCTAGATATTAGAGGCATGGCTGAAGAAGAGGTAACCTTAGAAACAGAAGAACTTTCTAGTATTGTGGTTGCAATACAGAAGCTTTTATTGCCTAAAGATACCAATGATGAGAAAAATGTATTTCTGGAGATTCGCGCAGGCACTGGTGGCGATGAAGCAGCTATTTTTTCTGGTGATCTGTTTCGTATGTATTGTAAATATGCTGAGAGCAAAAGATGGAAGGTGGAAATTATCAGTGAGAATTTAGGCGATCATGGTGGCTATAAGGAAATTATTAGTTTGATCGTAGGGCAGGGTGTTTACTCTAAATTGAAATTTGAATCCGGCGCTCATCGCGTACAAAGAGTCCCAGATACTGAATCTCAAGGCCGTGTACATACGTCTGCCTGTACTGTAGCGGTTATGCCAGAGGTGGATGCACTGGATGATATTGATATTAAAAAAGGAGATCTTCGTATTGACACCTTCCGCGCTTCAGGCGCCGGCGGCCAACATGTTAATAAGACAGATTCGGCTATTCGTATAACTCATCTTCCAACAGGACTGGTTGTTGAGTGTCAAGACGAGCGCTCTCAACACAAAAACAAGGCGAGGGCTATGGGTCTTTTGTCAGCCCGCTTAAAAAATGCTCAAGAAGTCGTTGCTGCGGAAAATTTGGCAGAAGAGCGTCGCTCATTGGTTGGTAGCGGGGATCGTTCAGAACGCATCCGCACTTATAATTACTCTCAGAGTCGTATCACAGATCACCGTATCAACCTGACGCTATACAAACTAGGAGAGATAATGGAAGGGCAGCTAGATGAGGTAATTCAACCTTTAGTGAATGAACATCAGGCGGATTTACTGGCTACAATTTCTTCTTAAAAGGTAGACGCGCGCCTCATGTCTAAGAAGTTGATTATTTGAATAGAAAAATTTTATCGCTAGGATTTGCGCATGTCTACTGACGCTTCTATGAATTGCATGGCTATTTCAACTTTGCTGAAACTTAGCGTTGAGCTAGCTGATGTAAGTGACAGTCCAAGGCTAGATGTAGAGATAATACTTAGTTATGTTCTGGGAAAAGATCGCACCCATTTATATACATGGCCCAATCAACTACTGAGCAGTCCAGAACAGACACGCTTTAATGAATTTTTTAGATGCCGAGTTAACGGGGAACCTGTCGCTTATATCATAAAAAGACGCGAATTCTGGTCGTTGCCGCTTAAAGTTTCTCCTGCCACTATAATACCTAGGCCAGAGACAGAGCTTCTTATAGAAAAAGCCCTTGCCCTACCTTTGGGTCAGCAGATTTCAGTATTAGATTTAGGAACAGGAACCGGGGCTATTGCACTAGCTCTTGCGAGCGAAAAACCATTCTGGGAAATTATAGCTGTTGATTTAGAATTCAGTGCCGTAGCCCTTGCCGAGGATAATCGACAACAATTTGGTTTTGATAATGTAAAGATTTATCAAAGTAACTGGTTTTCTAGCTTGAACGAAATGCAATTTGATCTTATTGTAAGCAATCCGCCATATTTGTGTCTTGAAGACAAACACCTCCAAGAAGGTGATGTTAGATTTGAGCCTTTATCAGCCCTTGTGGCCAAAGATTCTGGTTTGGCTGATATCCATACAGTTGTGTTTGACTCTTATTTGCATCTCAAACCTGGGGGCTGGTTGCTACTGGAGCATGGACACAGTCAGGGAAAAGAGGTTCGTCAAAAAATGATCCAAGCTGGTTTTATTGATGCAGAAACCTTCATTGACCTGTCTGGTCTTGATCGAGTCAGCGTATGCTTCAAGGCTGAGTTATAGGCACCATATTTTTATTTTAATTTTTGATATTTCCCGCCATGAAAAATTAGTGGCGATATGTTGTTGTCAGAAAAATCTAGCACTCGACCTACTATAATAATATGATCTCCCCCAGAGTAACGGTGCTCTGTAGCGCATGTAAACTGGCATGCGCAGTCATCTAGCAGTGGCAAGTTATGCGCACCAGAACGCCAGGATGCTTGTGAAAATTTATCATTATGTGAGCTAGCAAATAATTCAGAAATTGATTTTTGGTTACTACTTAGTATGTTTACTGCGAAATGGCTGGCTTGTTGGAATAATTCAAACAGTCGTGATTCTTGACCCACACACCAAGAAACAAGAGGGGGCTCTAATGATACGGTTGAAAAGCTGTTGGCAGTCATTCCCCGGGGGGCCTTTTCTCCATCTAGAGTAGTGATTACAGTAATCCCTGTTGCAAAGCTACCAAAGGCATTGCGTAATTCGCGGTTTTCTTGAGCTGCCATGCTGTTAACCCTAAAGTAAGTTTAGTTATCTTGATGTGTGCGTCAGGGTAACCCAATAAGACGCGAATTCAAAAGCATCAAATAATGATTTGTATTGTATCGTTTAAATATTTGAAACAAATTCGTCAAATAAGCTTAGTGTGGGGATCTCATGCTACAATCCGGAACGTTTTCACTCCCTTCGGTTTTTTAGAGATACGCGAAGGTGAAAGATTTATTTAAATTGGCAATGTTATGACAAATAGGGATAGTTCAGTTTTTGAGAAAGACCAGCAAAAAGGTATTCTAGGTCAACCGAAAAATAGTGATCTTCAGCGTAAAAACAAAGTGAAAAATGATCTTTTGACGGGTTGGGATTTATCTAATTTTAAGGTGGACCAAGAAGCCGGTAAGACACGTTTTCATGATCTCGATCTACCCCTTTCTCTGATGCATGCAATAGCAGACTTAGGATTCAAGTATTGTTCCCCCATCCAGGCAAGAACGCTGCCTTATACGTTACGCGGCCATGATATTGTGGGAAAAGCCCAGACTGGTACTGGAAAAACTGCCGCTTTTTTAGCTACAATTATCACTGAACTCCTTGGTAATCCCGTTGAGGACGATTACTTTGCAGGCGAGGCTAGATCACTAATTATTGCTCCCACTCGGGAGCTCGTGATGCAGATAGCAGGGGACGCTCAAGATCTTTGTAAGTACACTGATTTAAAAGTGCATAGTTTGGTTGGAGGCATGGATTACGATAAACAGAAGCGCCGTCTGCATGAAAGTTTATGTGATATCTTGGTGGCCACACCGGGGCGTTTATTGGATTTTGCAGGAAGCAATGATGTCTATCTTGATAGAACTGAGATCTTGGTGCTTGATGAAGCAGACAGAATGCTTGATATGGGATTCATTCCCCAAGTAAGACGTATTGTCCGCTTAACTCCTCATCAAGAAAGTCGACAAACAATGTTTTTTTCTGCAACTTTTACTTCTGAGGTGATGAATCTCGCCGAACAATGGACGGTTCATCCAACCACTGTCGAAATTGAGCCCGATAGTGTTGCCACAGATACTGTAACTCAGAAGGTCTACATAACCTCGATGCTTGAAAAGTTTGAGTTGCTGAGCAACATCATTCATCAGGATGAAGTAGAAAGCGTGATTATTTTTGCTAATCGACGCGATCAATGTCGCAAGCTTCAGGAGAAACTAAAAAGCAAGGGATTTAGTGTCGGGCTTCTTTCTGGCGAGGTACCTCAAGGTAAGCGAGTAAAGACTCTAGCAGATTTTAAGTCTGGAAAATTGAAAATTTTGGTCGCTACAGATGTTGCTGGTCGAGGCATTCATATAGACGGTATCAGCCATGTAATAAACTATACGTTACCTGAAGAGCCTGAAGATTACGTACACCGCATTGGTCGTACCGGAAGGGCCGGTAAGACCGGCACGTCTATAAGTTTTGCTTGCGAAGACGATGCTTTTCTATTGGAGCCAATAGAAAAGCTATTAGGAACAAAACTCCTATCTCAACTGCCGGATAAGCTGTTGATGCCAGTATAAAAAAATATTGATATATTTGACGCAAGATTTAACGAGTAACAGATAGACTCGTTAGGCGGCACTTGCTATAGTCGCGCATCTCGGTGTCCTTCGGTCGGCACCTTATTTTCTAAGCAGTGATCTTGGCGGTTTTTTTTAAATATTTCCAGACACCTTATAAATGGTTTTCAGCGCAAGACCGATCTTTTGATAATATCATAGATATGCTGATACCGGAGCCCCCTTTAATATGCTATTTACTGAACTCGGCCTATCGGCTGATATACTTCGTGCTGTCTCTGAACGCGGATACAACGAACCAACACCCATCCAAATTAAAGCGATTCCTTTGGTGCTCCAAGGGCTTGATATATTGGCTGGCGCCCAAACAGGAACTGGCAAAACAGCTGGCTTCACATTACCTATGCTGCAGATATTAAGCGAAAATAGTACAAAAAAATCCTCCCGGCCTATTAGGGCGTTAGTGGTAACCCCTACCCGGGAGCTAGCTGCACAAGTTGCAGAGAGCGTTAAAACCTATAGTAAGTATTTATCAGTTCGCTCTACAGTAATTTTTGGGGGCGTTAAAATAAACCCCCAAATAGCTACATTGCGATCAGGTGTTGATATTCTTGTAGCTACACCGGGACGCCTTCTTGATCATGCGCATCAAAAAACATTAGATTTGTCTCAAGTAGAAATCCTAGTACTAGATGAAGCAGATCGGATGCTGGACATGGGATTTCTTCCCGATATTCGTAAATTACTAGCGCTGCTGCCCAAGAAACGCCAAAACCTTTTATTTTCGGCAACCTTCTCTGACGATATTAAAAGACTTGCTGATGGCTTATTGAATTCACCGACATTAATAGAGGTAGCCCAAAGAAACACGGCATCTGAAAGAATTGAGCAAACGATTCATTTTGTGGATAAGGGTCGAAAACGCGAACTACTTTCGTTTCTAATTGGTTCTGAAAATTGGAGACAAGTATTGGTTTTTACTCGCACAAAGCATGGTGCGAACAGACTGACTAAGCAGTTAGAAGAAGATGGATTGACTGCTGCTGCTATTCATGGCAACAAAAGCCAGGGTGCCCGAACAAAAGCATTGGCTGATTTTAAGCAAGGCAAGATACGCGTACTAGTAGCGACAGATATTGCAGCCCGCGGCCTTGATATTGATCAGCTGCCGCATGTTGTAAATTTCGAGCTACCCAATGTGTCGGAAGATTACGTTCATCGTATTGGCCGCACTGGTCGTGCAGGCAAAGAAGGTGAGGCTATATCATTAGTGTGCGTGGATGAACATAAATTATTGCGCGACATAGAGCGTCTTCTAAAAATAAACTTGCCTAAAAAAGTTATTGATGGATTTTCTCCAGACCCTTCAATCAAGGCTGAACCTATAGAGAATGGTAGACAGAACAGAGGGAGAGGAAAGCCAAGACACGCAGGTAATGCTCGAGGGCCAGATAAGAATGTTTGGGGGACTCGTGGCAACAAAAATAGGTGATCTCATTCGGGCGAGTATTAAATAAAAAAAGGCGAGAATTTTATCTCGCCTTTTTTTATTTTACTAAATATCGCTCAGATTTTCGCATCGATCTTAACTGATTACAGTAATATTCTCAGCTTGAGGTCCTTTTTGGCCTTCAGTAACTGTGAATTCAACTTTTTGGCCTTCAAGCAAAGTTTTAAACCCTTCAGCAGCAATAGCGCTGAAATGGGCAAAAACATCGGGGCCAGACTCTTGCTCAATAAAACCAAAACCTTTTGCTTCATTAAACCATTTAACAGTACCGGTAGTAGTAGACATAATCTTATCCTTTCAATAGTAATTTTTTAGCCTTACAAAAGAAGACAGTTTTTGCTGAAAATGTGTTGCTATTACTTATGAAGAACCGGACGAGCTACTAAAAGGTGAGGCGTCGAGATGGCGTGCATAAATATAAAACGTACTTTCAAGCTGAATTGATTATATACCAGTTTTTTCTACAGTCAAAGGATTGACATAGTTGCTACAAAATTTCTTTTAACTTAGATACCAAAGACTTGCGATAAAATTTTCTCTTAGCCCTCTGGGAAAATAACGAGAGTTATGCAGCCAGTTTTTGACTGGGGCACATGAGCTGAACCTACTGGGTGATGCAAAAAGGTGCCCGCCTTGTGATCGCTTCTGCCATCACTGAATACTCCTGAGATCACATATACCTGTTCGGGGCCTAGTTCATGGACGTCAAGGGCGCCATAAATAGCACCAGGTTCAAATTCATATACGTCTATACGTCTATACGTCTATACGTCTATACGTCTATACGTTTGTTGTTTTCTCCCTGCCAAAGATTTCGGACTGTAATTCCTGGAGCGCCCTCTACGGGCTCAATATCCTCCCAGTTACAAATAGCAACACCATCAAAATTTATTTTATCAATCATGAGCAATCTCCAATTTTCTTATTTATATCATGTCAATAACATTATGAAATAGGATTTTTCATGGTTTTAAGTCAAGATTTAGTCAGTATATCTAAGCTCGAACGAATACCACTTTGAATATGCATGGTTTTCCGTCAATAGGATCAATCATTACAGGTGTTGTGTAGGTCAGTCGATTTTTTTTAAGGGATATGAGGCGTGTCTGCACTGTATTTGTCCAAATATCATTCCAGCTTGCATCTAACTTATGTAAAATTCGATCTTCTTGGATTGTATAGGTGCCCGCATAAGCAAGCATGGAGTCAAAAAGCTTGATTTTTTCTTCCCCTGAAGGAGGACTTTGAGATGGGCTAGGTCTATCACCATGTAGGGCGAGGACTAAAACACGACCATCTTGATCGTAATTTAAGTAACCTGTGGGATTGGAGCCAAATACATCAGATTCACCATTGGAATCTGGTGACGTTTTCTTCCATCCAGTTAGTCGCCAAGTTCCTATTAGACTGTTTCTTATTGCAGCTATCTCAGCTTCTTTTTTATCCATATTATTCCGCATTTGGGATGGGCTAGATTCCGCCATATTTTTTCAATACAACAGCGTACACTTTCCCGTGATCATGCTCTTGGATTATGCTCAGCAGAGTCTTACCTTCATGGTTTTTTGCATTTATATTGTGACCGCTATCAAGAAAAAAATTCACAAAGGTATCAAAATTTTTTATATTCATGCCCCGGTAGGCTTTTTCTAGTAGATGGAAGTTTGGGTTTACATTTTGAGGGGCCTTAAAATGTAAAAATGTTTTTATTCTTTCGTCATCAAATACTTCACCGAGAACTTTTTGCTTGTCTTTTACGAATGCCATGAGCTTTTACTACTATTTTTAAGTCTATGTTTAAGGCAGGTGTTTTATATCAAGATAGCCCGTTAAGTTTTTGTAATAAAATATCGTTCACTTGTTTTGGATTAGCCTGGCCTTGCGAAGCTTTCATGATTTGCCCGACAAAATACCCTAACATTTTTGATCGTTTTGTTTCCTCGGCTTTGCAAAATTCAGATACCTGGATGGGATTTTTTGCTAACACCTCATTTACTAGTATTTCAATCGCCTCATCATCTGAAACCTGTTTTAAGTCATGAGCTTTGATAATAGTATCTGCATCGCCATCACCACTCCACATAGCATCAAATACTTGCTTGGCCATTTTTCCTGAAATGGTGCCATCATGGATGCGGAAAATCATCCCAGCGAGCTGTTCGGCTTTTACCGGAGAAAGATTGATGGGTAGATTGGCGCCATTAAGGCGCGCTGAAAGCCCACCTAATATCCAATTTATAGTCAGTTTAATATCGCCACTAGTTTTGACGGCTGTTTCAAAATACTGCCCTATCGCGCGATCACTGCTCAATATGCTCGCGTCATAGGTCGATAATTCGTATTGCTGCATAAAACGGCGATATCGAGCATCTGGTAGCTCAGGTAGAGATTTACGAATTTTTTCAATGTAGTCATCTTCTATGACTACAGGAAGTAGATCAGGGCAAGGAAAATAGCGATAATCATTAGCCTCTTCTTTGCTGCGAAGAGATCGAGACTCTTTGGTATCTCCATTGTATAGTCTGGTTTCTTGGATTATTTTTTCACCATCTTCTATAAGGTAAATCTGCCGCTCAACTTCCATGCTTATGGCATCCTCCATAAATTTGAAAGAATTCAAGTTTTTGGTTTCTGTTCTGGTGCCTAAATCTTCCCCGGGTCTTCTAATTGAGATATTAACGTCAAAACGCATTGAGCCTTGCGACATCTCTCCATCACAAATACCTAGGGATGTGACAATACTGTGAAGTTTTTTAGCGAATGCTACCGCCTCTTCTGCATTACTGATATCTGGCTCTGAGACAATTTCTATTAACGGAGTGCCTGCGCGATTCAGGTCCACTCCCGTCATACCCTCAAAGTCTTCATGGAGCGACTTACCAGCATCTTCTTCTAAATGGGCGTGATGTATTCGGATCGTTTTCTTGACGCCACTGGATAACTCAATTTCTATTTTTCCTGAGCCTACTATTGGTTTTTCCAACTGAGTCGTCTGATAGCCTTTAGGAAGGTCTGGATAAAAATAGTTCTTGCGCTCAAATACCGAAGTTTTTGTAATTTTGGCGCCAATGGCCAAACCAAACATGATTGCATAGCGGAATGCTTCTTCATTGGGTGCGGGTAATGTTCCTGGCATTGCTAAATCTAGAGCAGATGCTTGAATATTTGGTTCTGCACCAAAAGTAGTACTTGATCCAGAAAAAATTTTGGATTTGGTAGCAAGTTGAGCATGAACTTCTAGCCCTATAACAGTCTCCCATTCCATTATTTGACACCTTTCTCATTTGCACTAGAAAGCTTTATGCCCCCTGGGATTTGTTGATGCCAGCCAGTGACACATTGAAATTGATGAGCCACATTTAGCATGCGCGCCTCTTCAAAATAGTTGCCTATAATCTGAAGACCGACAGGCTTATTATCTACAAAACCACAAGGAACAGACATGCCTGGAAGCCCTGCTAAATTAGTTGCAATGGTAAAAATATCCTCTAGATACATAGCTATTGGATCATTGTTTTTTGAGCCAAACTCAAAGGCCGGAGTGGGCGAAGTTGGACCCATAATGACATCAACACTTTCAAATGCAGATAAAAAATCTTGTTTAATAAGGCGCCTAACTTGTTGTGCTTTTCGGTAGTATGCGTCGTAGTAACCAGCAGAAAGACAGTAGGTCCCAATTAAAATTCGACGTTTGACTTCATCACCAAACCCTTCAGCACGGCTACGCATATACATATCACGAAGGTCGGTGGGATTTTCACACCTATGTCCATAGCGCACTCCGTCAAATCGTGAGAGGTTAGTTGATGCTTCTGCTGGTGCAATTACATAATAGGCAGGAACCGCAAGGTTGGTGTGCGGAAGACTGATGTTGACCAGCGATGCACCCTGCTTTTCTAGCTGACTTAGTGCTTCCAGCACAGCTTTTTCAGTCTCAGGATTTAGTCCTTTTTGGAAGTATTCTTTTGGAACTCCTATTTTTAAGCCCTCTAATGTGTGTGCAAGATCTAGAGTATAGTCTGGGATAGATTTGTTTATCGACGTTGAATCTTTAGGGTCAAATCCAGCCATTATATTAAGCATTAATGCGCAGTCCTCGGCTGTTCGTGCCATGGGTCCAGCCTGATCTAGACTTGAGGCAAAGGCAATCATGCCCCAGCGAGACACTCGTCCATATGTCGGCTTTAAGCCAGTAATTCCACAAAGAGCAGCAGGCTGCCGAATTGATCCGCCGGTATCAGTTCCAGTTGCTCCTGGTGCAAGGTGGCTCGCAATAGCGGCCGCCGAACCCCCAGATGAACCTCCAGGAACCGTGTTGGTATTCCAGGGATTTTTTACAGATCCATAAAAGCTAGTTTCATTGGATGAGCCCATTGCAAATTCATCCATATTGGTTTTTCCTAAAACTACAGCTCCAGAGTGATAGAATTTTTCTACTACTGTTGCATTGTAAGGGGGGATGAAGTTGTCTAGCATTTTCGAACCACAGCTGGTGCGTATGCCTTTAGTGCAAAAAATGTCTTTATGTGCAATAGGGACACCGCAAAACAGGGGAAATTTTCCTGAGGCGCGTTGCCTATCTGAGACTTCTGCTTGTGCTAGCGCTAATTCTTCGTTGACGGTTATATAGCAGTTATATATGCCGTCGAGTTGTTGTATGCGGTCCAAGTAATACTGGGTAATTTCTACGCTAGAAAACTCGCGTGAATTTAAACCAGAAATGATACCAGCAATAGTTTTTATATGAATGGTGTGATCATTTGTCAACTGCGTTAGTTCCTTAATCAATCACTTTAGGGACAAGATATAGCCCGTTTTTTGCACATGGCGCAATAACCTGAAAGGCTTCTCGCTGGTTGATCTCGGTTACGTTGTCAGCACGTAATCGCTGAATTGCATCTGTTGGATGAGCCATAGGATCAACATTTTTAGTGTCTATAGCCTTTAGCTGATCAACTAGGGAGAGCACATCTGCAATACTTTGTGTAGTTTCGGCAATGGTCGCATCATTGAGCTGGATGCGCGCCAATTCGGCGAGTTTTTCAATATCTGTATAATTAATAGCCATGATATAGTTTCTGCACGTTGTGCAGCTGACATTTAGATCTAATCAAATGACAGCCTTCGATGATTTTTGTTTGGGTTAAAAGCAGGCGCTAAGGTACCACATTCGTCGCTTTAACGGTACTCTGTGGAAGGGTAGAGCCCATGAGGGCCACCGATGTTCTTATGCTTTATGCTACTGTATGAAATTATTCTTGGAAAAACAACTATAGAACTTGCTCTGGATCTGAGTGATTGTTAGAGTTAAGGGTGGACTAAGACGTGCCAAAAAACCTTTATGCTGAACCAACAAGCCTAGGAAGATGTGGATGTTAAAGAGATTGCGTGGAATTTTTTCTAATGACCTTTCTATTGATTTGGGAACAGCAAACACACTTATTTATGTCAAAGAAAAAGGCATAGTTCTTAACGAGCCCTCTGTGGTTGCTATTCGACATCACAATGGCCAGAAAATTGTTGATGCTGTCGGTGTGGAAGCGAAGAGAATGCTGGGTCGTACCCCCGGAAACATTACTGCTATTAGACCCCTAAAAGATGGTGTTATAGCAGATTTTCAAGTTACCGAAAAAATGCTTCAGTACTTCATTAAAAAAGTACATGCACATAGCTTTATTCCACCGAGTCCTAGGGTGCTTATTTGTGTGCCCTGCGCAGCCACAGAAGTTGAGAAAAGAGCTATTCGCGAGTCAGCCTATAGCGCTGGAGCTAGAGAGGTATTCCTAATAGAAGAGCCTATGGCTGCTGCATTGGGGGCTGGCATGCCTGTAGGCGAGGCCTGTGGCTCTATGGTGGTCGATATTGGTGGAGGCACGACAGAAATTGCTATTTTGTCTCTCAATGGAGTTGTTTTCTCTGATTCGGCACGTATTGGCGGCGATCGCTTTGACGAGGCTATTGGTGGTTACGTGCGGCGTAAATACGGTAGCGTGATCGGCGAAACAACAGCTGAGCGTATCAAATTTGAAATTGGAAGCGCCTATCCGGCAAAAGAGATTCGAGAGATTGAAGTAAGGGGTCGAAACTTAGCTGAAGGGGTCCCAAAGAGCATAACATTAAATAGTGACGAAATATTAGAGGCTCTACAAGAACCATTGTCAGGGATAGTGCAAGCAGTAAAACGAGTGCTGGAGCAATCTCCACCTGAACTAGCCTCTGATATAGCAGAAACTGGAATTGTTTTAACTGGAGGTGGCGCCTTATTACGTGACCTAGATCGCCTGCTTACTCATGAGACTGGCTTGCCAGTCCTTATAGCTGATGATCCTTTGACTTGTGTTGCTAGAGGTGGGGGAAAAGCCTTAGAAACCATGGATCAGCGACATATGGATGTGATGACGTATTAATAAATAGTTATTATTGGTCCAATAAGTTTTTTTGGCTTCAGGTTTGACTGTTGTGGGGAGCAAGGCGATATGAGGAACCTTTTTTCTAGTGGCCCTTCATATGCACGCCGAATGTTACTCCTGTCTTTTATCGCTGGAATTCTTCTGCTAGTTGATGCTACCACTCAGTGGTTAAAGCCTCTGCGCCCCTGGATTGCTGAATTCACTATACCTATTTTTTCGGTAGCATTGCTTCCAAGATGGGTAAATGAAGTCGCAAATGAGTTTGCAGGCACCGCAAACCTCAAAGAGGAGAATAAGCTTCAAAAAGTAGAATTATTGATTCTCAAGGGCCGCTTGCAACGGATGGCAGAACTTATCGCTGAAAATTCCCGACTACGAAATTTGCTGAATGTCACAGAAATTCCACAACACAGCGTTTTAGTCGCAGAGCTGATAGGCGTTTCTCCTGACCCCTTGAGTCATACTATTATAATTGATCGCGGAAAAAATTATAAAGTGTTTGAGGGCCAGGCTGTGCTTGATGCTGATGGACTAATGGGGCAAGTTATAGAAGTATATGATGCTAGCAGTAAGGTGCTATTGATTAGTGATAGTTCGCATGCATTGCCCGTGCAAGTTTTAAGAAATGGGATGCGTTCTATTGCAGAGGGGTATGGTGATTTTAGGCATTTATCTCTGCGTTATGTTTCTACTATTGCAGACATAAAAGAAGGTGACCAGCTGGTTAGTTCTGGTCTTGGCGGTCGATACCCTTCTGGATACCCTGTTGGGGTAGTTGTTTCTGTTAATGCAATAAGCGGTAATCCGTATCTTACTGTAGATATTAAACCCGCGGCTCAAATAGATCAAAGTCGTTATTTATTGCTCGTATCCCAAACTGTAGAAAAATTTGGAGCAAGCAAGAATGCTCGATAAGACTTACTCTTTATATTTTTACAGTACTATTTCATTATTCATGGCACTATTATTGCAAATTACTCCTGTATTTGGCTCCACAGCATATTGGAGGCCTCAGTTTTTATTATTGATTGTGTCTTACTGGCTACTTAAAAAGCAACGCCAATATGGTGTTGCTTTTGCGTGGCTCGCTGGTATGCTCCTTGACATATTTTCAGGGCAAATGCTTGGTCGTCATGCGATAACTTTTTCATTTTGTGCTTATATTTTAATCCTTCTAAACAAGCGGTTTTATCACTTTGGATTGCTGTCTCAAGCTTTTTTAATCTTTCTTCTAGTCCTACTCAATCAGCTATTGGTAGCCAGTATTTCTCTGCTTTATCGAACGGACTGGAGTATTGTTATGCTAATTGCCCCAGCAATAACATCTGCTCTGATTTGGCCGCTTTTATTTTTGCTGATGAATAGGTTACTCAAGAATTACAGGTTGAACCAAGATAATGAATTTGAAGATCAGGGATAGCTGCCAATGACAGGCTATCATTCGGGCCAATTTGTTACAGCAAGTGATCAGGAAAAGCTAAGCTCAAGATTCAGTTACTAAATTTATACTGATGATGCTGAGCATAAATTGTTTGAAGTAAAATTCACTAGAGAGATGTCAGCTTTTTAGTTTAAGTCGCAATATCCAAGTTGGGAGTGTTCTTTGGATCGAGCTGTTGTGTTAAAGAAAATTGCCTGCGGTATTTTTCTACTGG
>JBLIIR010000024.1:0-17427 GCA_047635255.1 Porticoccus sp.
CGGCATCTGTTTCGAGCTCTGTTTTTGCCGAAACTTCTCCTATTTTTGTGTCTATTGTATCCATTTTTGGAGATTCAATTAGATTCTCATTACTTGAACTTGCAGCCTCTATTGTAGTTGGCTCTGAAGACATAATGTGATCTTCTGCGGCTTTTTCGACTTGAGGAATTGAATTTTTCTCTAACAATTCATTGGGCACATCTTGGCGTGGACGTCGTTGCCGAGGACTGCGTCTTCCTTCTTCTCTTTTTGGAGGATGACTTTTAGGGGTATTTGCATTGTTGCCTGCAGCGCCTTCCACCTTTGGTGTTTCCGCTGCTGAATTTCTCTGTATTGACTCAGACTTGTCAGTTTGCGTTGACTCAGAATTGGCGCCACCTGCTTGCTGATTGCCGCGGCCTCGATTGCGATTACCGTTATTCTGACTGGTTCGAGGTTTTCCTCGATTGTCTGGTCGCCCGCTTCTATTCTGTGGACGTCTTTGAGCCGTGTTTGAAGAGGATCCTTTCTCGTTTTCCGTGGTTGTCTTTTCTGATGATCCAAAAACTTTTTTAAATAAAGCCCCTAGAAAGCTAGACCCATCTTTGCTGGACGCAGCTTTATGCTGTGGAGCAAATTTTGATGGCGCAATATTCTTAACTGCTGGCTGAAGAGCAGGGGGAACTGGTTTTACAGTGTCCGTATCAGGCGTAATAAGATCTGCAGATATAGTATCCGTCAGCTTATAGCTGTATTCAGTTTTAATGTCATCCTGTGCTCTAATTCTTTGAACCTCATAGTGCGGTGTCGCAAGCTTTTCATTTGGGATCACAACCACTTTAATATTATGGCGCTTTTCTATTTCAAGGATTTCTTTACGCTTTTCATTAAGCAAAAAAGTTGCTACAGATACTGGCGTTATAGTGCGAATTTCTGTGCTATTTTCTTTTTGCGCTTCTTCTTCTACAATGCGCAAGATTGACAGTGACAGCGATCTCGTTCCTCTAATACTACCTTGCCCTAGACACCTGGGGCATAGTTTTGATGTTGTTTCGCTTAATGATGGCCGTAAACGCTGGCGTGACATTTCCAAAAGTCCAAAGCGAGATATCTTTCCGACTTGCACTCTTGCTCTGTCAATCTCAAGAGCTTCACGCATACGATTTTCGATATCCCGTTGATTTTTTTGCGACGACATATCAATGAAATCAATGACTACCAGCCCACCCATATCTCGGAGCCTTAATTGACGCGCAACCTCATCTGCTGACTCCAGGTTAGTACGGAGAGCGGTTTCTTCGATATCCACACCTCGAGTAGCTCGAGCGGAATTGACATCTATAGAAATAAGGGCTTCTGTTACATCAATTACAATAGCGCCCCCAGAAGGTAGCTTTACTTCTCGCTCAAAGGCAGTTTCAATTTGATTTTCAACTTGATAGCGAGTAAACAAAGGAGTAGCTTCCTCATACAGTTTTACCCGGGTAGAAAAATTTGGCATTACTTGTGAGATAAAGGCAGCTGCGAGGTCGTATGCCTCTTTGTTGTCAATCAACACCTCACGCACATCTTCTCGAAGATAATCTCGTACTGCACGAATAATGATGTTGCTTTCTTGGAATAAAAACTGAGGCGCTTTAGCTGCGGTAGCTTCCTTGTTGATGGTTTCCCATAATTGCACAAGGTAATCAAGATCCCATTGAAGCTCTTCAGCCGTGCGACCAATTCCAGCGGTTCTGACAATAACACCCATACCGCTAGGTATTGTGATCTGCCTTAAAGCCTCTCTTAGCTGATTTCTTTCTTCCCCTTCTATACGCCTTGAAATACCCCCAGATCTTGGGTTGTTTGGCATTAAAACAAGGTAACGACCAGCTAAACTTAAAAAAGTAGTGAGTGCAGCACCCTTGTTGCCGCGCTCCTCTTTTTCGACCTGCACTATAATTTCTGAGCCTTCCTTTATTGGTCCCTCAGAGAGATATTCCCTAGCAATTTCTTTTAACGGTAGAAAGCCATGTTTCTCATTCCCGTACTCAACAAATGCAGCCTCTAGACTTGGCTCCACTCGAGTAATTTTCCCTTTATAGATATTAGCTTTGTGTTGTTCGCGAGTTCGATTTTCTAGATCTAGATCATATAAGCGCTGACCGTCGACCATAGCAACTCTTAGTTCCTCTGGTTGCGTAGCATTAATAAGCATGCGTTTCATTGTTTTACTGTCCTGTATTTCGGGCAGCGGAGTCATCGCAGGAGCGATTGAGGGGATATGGCGTACATGCACGTCAAGAGTACAGAAAAAATCACCCAGCTATTGCAAGTGTCTTTTTATTTGTTACTTCTTGATATTTATCAGTCATTTGTTTCCTTCCGGAGTTTTGGCCTGATGCGCTATAAACCATTTTATTTGTTAGGGCAGCAAATACCATGTTTTTTGATTCTCTTGGAGGGGGTTGTCATGCGGTATTTCCCTCACCAGTATTTTTTCTTCTGCCACTTTAAAAAATATTTCCCACTCGATCTTCGTACTATAACCCATGCACCTTTGGTGTGGTTATAAAATGGATGCTGCGAAGATTTATGCTTGCGCAACGGTCCCTAAAATTCGTTTAAACATTTTGTTTTTATCGCTTTTAAATTAAAGAATTAAGACTTTAATTAAGCGATGTAATCTATTATGGATTAAAATTTTTACAAATGAAGTTCATTTTTTATTATATCAGCCGCAGGCATCACCAGCAATCTAAACATCTTGCAGTGTATATTTTATACGCTATTTTTTACCACAAGGCGGCCTAACTGCTACAATGTTTGGCATGATGAAGCTTTCGGGCAAATTTTTAGTTCATTCAATGTAAAATATTGAATGAAAAAGAGATATGACTGATCAACCTTAGTTAAAGAATTTTATTGAAAATGAATATTACTGCAAATGAGGTCGCTGTTCAGCTGGTTGTGATTTCACCTAATAACGCAGGGCAGCGTTTGGATAATTTTTTATTTACAGCCCTCAAGGGCGTCCCTAAGTCGCGCATATATAGAATTATCCGAAAAGGTGAAGTTAGGATCAATAAGGGCCGCGTTAAGCCTGAGTACAAGTTAGCTGAAGGCGATCAAGTAAGAATTCCTCCTGTGCGTGTAGCGAAAAGAGACACACCAATTGCTCCTAGTCAGAGTTTTCAGGATTCGCTGGAGGCTAGTATTTTATATGAAGATGACCTGTTATTAGTTATTAACAAGCCTTCTGGTTTGGCTGTACATGGTGGAAGCGGGATAAGTCTTGGGTTGATAGAGGCGCTTAGGGCTACTCGTTCAGATAAATCTTACCTGGAGCTTGTTCATCGTATAGATCGTGATACTTCTGGATGCTTAATTGTAGCAAAAAAGCGTTCTGTGTTAAGGTTTCTTCAAGATGAAATGCGTGCTAGACGCATTCTTAAGGTTTATTATGCGCTAGCTTCAGGGCGATGGCCTCGAGGCCGAAGGCGAATTGATGCACCCCTTCTTGCTTCTGAGCAGAAGTCTGGAGAAAAAATTGTTCGAGTTGACTCGGAGGGTAAAAACTCAGTAACAGTTTTTTCTGTTATCCAGAGGTTTGATAATGCTACGTTGATGGAAGCGACGCTAGAGACGGGTCGAACTCATCAAATTAGAGTCCATGCTCAATATGTAGGGTGCTCGTTGGCCGGAGATGTGAAATACGGCTCTGATAGCTATAACGACGATGCTAGAAGGTTGGGCTTGGGCCGTATGTTTTTACATGCATTAAAAATACAGTTCTTTTCGCCTTGCGGAAAAAAAATTCTTATTGAGGCTCCAATTCCACTGGAGCTTTCCAGGTATCTCCAAAAATTGGATCACTAAATTTTGGCAAAATTACTGATATTTGATTGGGATGGAACATTGTGTGACTCTTTGTCACAAATTGCTTCTTGCGTGCGCTCTTCTGCAGAAGGTCAAGGTCTTGCTCCCCCTAGTTTTAGCGATGTAAGAGAGATCGTTGGGTTGGGACTGACTGAGAGTTTTTGTAGGCTTTTCCCTGACCTCACTAAGGGTCAAATAACCTTGATATGCAACGCTTATTCGCGCCACTTTGTTGAGGCGGATAGAACTCCATCGCCTTTTTTTGAAGGAGCTCTAGGGGTGCTAGAAGATTTCAAAAGTAAAGGTTATTTTTTGGCTATTGCAACGGGCAAAAGCAGGGCTGGTCTCAATAGAACATTAAAAGCGAGAGGGATGATTAATTTTTTTCATGGAAGTAGATGTGCTGATGAAACTGCAGGTAAGCCAAATCCATTAATGCTAAATCAGCTTCTTAGTGAATTTAACGTACTACCAGATGATGCAGTAATGGTGGGAGATACAGAGTATGACTTAGCTATGGCGGTTAGCGCAGGAGTCCCCTCTATAGGCGTCAGCTACGGCGCCCATTGTCCGAGTCGATTTGATAAACACCACCCCTTAGGCTGCATAGATAAATTAATAGAAATAAATTATTATATAAATCAATGAATTAAGATTTATATTTAATCTAATTTAATTGATTTTTTCGTAACATTTTACTTAGCTGTATGAGCGGAAGCCCAATTAATGCTGTTGGGTCACAGCTATAAACAGCGTCAAGAAGGCTGATGCCTAGACCCTCTGCCTTTAAGCTTCCTGCGCAGTCATACGGTAGCTCTTTTTGCAGGTAGGTGGTAATTTCTGTCTCGAGAAGCCTTCGAAATATAACGTCAGTTATTATTACATCAGTTTCGATTAGATTTTTTGTTGTATTTAGTACCGATATTCCGGTAAGAAATGTCACTCTTTTCCCTGACTGAGCTTTTAGTTGACTAGCTGCCTTTTCCTGTGTCCCGGGCTTGCATAGGAATTTTACACCTCTTTTGAAACAGGGGTTACGAGCATAAGATGACCTCAGTTTTTTTGTATTCAATGGCGCTGGATTCAACACGGCAACTTGATCTGAGCCAATAATTAAATTTTCAGTATATGTTTTCGATAATGCTCGAGTTTTTTCTTCAGATAGCCGCCTTACGAGAGAATCAGGTGATTCTCTATCCTTTCTCATTTCGTTTATATTTGGGGGTACGCAGATAAAAGAAAGACCTAGCCTTTCCATTAACATTTTTCGATACTTTGATGATGATGCAAGCACAATATTAGGCAACATCCAGGGCAGCTCTTTCAGTGTTTAGTTCAAAAATTAGTTTACTATTTTATATGCCTTTTAGGCGTTAATTTTTAGTGATTTTTTCTTCTTGGGTAAAAGTTACGCTTAATTAGCTCTAGATGCTTGATTTTTTAAGAAGTTTTCTTTGACAGGAGCAATTAGCATCACTATCATTGCGGCCTTATGTTAGCTGCCTCCCAAGTAAATATTTTACCCCGGTTTATTGATCCTAGGCAGCTAGTAAAACAAGGCGCAATATTAACTGGTCAGATTGATCCTGATTTATGTAGCAGACTTGCAGAAGCTGTCATAGAAATTAGTGAGCCAATCACGTCTAGCTTGGCGTTTCATGTAGAAGACAGCGGCCGCAAAGCGATCCATGTTAAGTCTTCGACTACGGTGCTAGTAAGCTGTCATCGTTGTTTAGATGCAATGTCGTTACCTCTTCAGTGTGATGCAATTATAGGCATTGTTTGGACGGAAGGTGAAGCAGATACATTACCGAAGGAATTAGATTCTTGGGTTGTGGCAGAAGAGGGTGATATAGTCGAGTTGCTTGAAGATGAGCTGTTACTGGCGTTGCCTTTTGTGATTTATCATGATGAAAGTGCGTGCAGTGTGAATTTAGGTAGCCTATCTTCTGAAAAAGAGTTCAGTGAAAAAATAGATCCACCAAAAAATCCTTTTGAAGTATTAAAGGAACTTAAAAGATAATATTTTTGACAAATAATAAATTGTTTTATCAGGAGTAATGCATGGCCGTTCAAAAGAGCAAAGTAACCCGTTCTAGGCGTGGTATGCGCCGGTCGCATGATGCGCTATTAGCGCCAACCATCTCAACTGATCCAGTGAGTGGTGAAAAGCATCACAGGCATCACGTTTCTGCTGATGGCTTCTATCGCGGGAAAAAAGTCGTTGAAGTTTCTAGCGATTAGAATCACTTTAGATCAGCTATAGATTTTTGACTGATTTCTTATGTCTTGCTGTTGACGCGATGGGCGGGGACCTTGGTCCTCAGGCTACCGTACCTGCATCTCTTGATATTCTCATGAAGCACCCTTCGGTATCAATTGCCTTCTTTGGCGACTCAGTCCAGATACAGAACCAGATTAACACCTACCAAAATATACGCAATATTGGCGCCGAACGTTTCGCTATTCATCACTGCTCATCATCTATTTCAATGAGCGAAAAGCCGTCTTTTTCTGTTAGAACTCAACAAAAATCATCTATGTGGCGAGCATTGGAATTGGTTTCAGGTGGTGAGGCAAGCGCCTGTGTGAGTGCCGGGAATACTGGTGCTCTTATGGCGATATCGATTTTGCAGTTAGGTTGTTTGCCGGGCATCAGTCGTCCTGCAATCTGCACAAAGATTCCCACATTGAACAATTCCTCCCTATCCATCAGTGGTTATACCTACCTTTTAGATTTGGGCGCGAATATAATCTGTTCTGGCGAACAACTGCATCAATTTTCACTTATGGCGTCACAAAAAGCATTAGTGGTGAATGGCATTCAGCACGCTACTGTTGGTTTGCTGAATATTGGAACTGAGGATACAAAGGGTCGCCAAGAGATACATGATGCGGCTAAATTACTAGAAACCGATAGTGATCTTAATTATATAGGCTTTATTGAAGGTGACTCTTTGCTGAAAGGAGTGGCAGATATTGCTGTATGTGATGGATTTACTGGAAATATTGCCTTAAAAACTATCGAAGGCGTTGCTTTATTAGCCCAGCATCACTTAAATCAGGAACTATCACGTAGCTTTCTAGGAAAATTTGGAGCTTTTTTGGCTGGCTCTTCATTAAAAAAGTTCTTTAAAAAAATAGATCCTGTTTTATATAATGGTGCCAGCTTACTGGGTCTTGATGGGGTTGTAGTAAAAAGTCATGGCGGCTCAGGTATTGATGGGTTTTCTTGTGCATTGGCTGTAGCTATTCTTGAGGCCAAAGAGGATTTACCTCAGAAGATTAAAGAGAAGCTATCAAAATTTACACCCTAAAAAATAATGGCATTATTTGTAGCCAAGGATAACATTGAGGTTATTTTATGGAAAACCATTCTGTAGATAAGGGCTTAGCTTTTATTTTTCCAGGCCAGGGGTCACAAAAAATTGGCATGCTTGCGGAATTAGCTAAAAAATATCCAGTAATTATAGAGACATATTCTGAGGCTTCAGATGTGCTGTCTTACGACCTCTGGGACCTCTCGCAGAATGGAAAAAAAGAAGAGATTATGCTCACTGAGCGCACCCAGCCTTTATTGCTCACAGCCAGTGTTGCTTTATGGAAGGTGTGGAGACAAGAGGGAGGCTCCCTGCCTGAGCTGATGGTCGGACATAGTTTAGGGGAGTGGTCGGCTCTTGTTTGCTCTGAAGTGGTGGAATTCAAGGACGCTGTCCGACTTGTCAGGAATCGCGGTGCTTATATGCAAGAGGCGGTTCCGTTAGGTGAGGGTGCTATGGCTGCTATTATCGGTCTTGATGATAAAACCATTAAGTCTATTTGTAGAGAAAGTTGCCAGGACCAAGAGGTGACGGCAGTCAACTTTAATGCACCCGGTCAGGTTGTTATTGCTGGGAATTTAGCCGCTGTGCATAGAGCTATGATCAACTGCAAAGAGGCTGGTGCAAAGCGAGCTTTATCTATACCCGTAAGTGCACCCTTTCACACCGGCCTAATGAAGCCGGCTGCTCAGAGATTGAGTGAAGATATAGCTAGAACTAGCTTTTCTTCTCCTCGAGTATTGATAGTTCATAATGTTAATGCTGAAACTGAGCTAAATCCACAGAAAATTAAAAATTTAATGATAGAGCAGATTTCGAGACCTGTTTTATGGGTAGATTGTGTTAATTTTGCAGCTCAAAAAGGCATCAGTAACTTAGTTGAGTGTGGTGCTGGTAAAGTTTTAGGCGGGCTGTGTAAGCGAATTAACGGCTCTCTCGGCATATATTCAACTGAAGATGTCGCTTCACTAAATCTAGCCCTATCAGAGATTTAATATGAAATTAAAAAGGATTTTATTATGAGTTTTGAGAACAAAGTAGCACTTGTAACTGGTGGAAGTAGAGGGATAGGTGCAGCTATTGCAGATGGATTAGGTTTGCTTGGCGCCACAGTTATTGCTACAGCGACATCTGACGCAGGAGTAAAGAATATATCGCAGCGCTTTTTAAGTAAAAAAATAAAAGGCCAAGGAATGATATTAAACGTTAGCGACAAAGATTCAATTGATCATATGATGGAGTCAATTAAGGGTCACTATGAGGCTCCTTTGATATTGGTTAATAATGCAGGTATAACCAAGGACAATATTTTGATGCGGATGAAGGATGAGGAGTGGCTTGACGTTATGGATACCAACCTTAATGCAATCTATCGTTTATCGAAAGCTTGCCTGCGGGGCATGACAAAAGCGCGCTGGGGGAGAATCATCACGATAGGTTCCGTGGTTGGCTCTATGGGCAATGCGGGACAAACAAACTATTCTGCGACAAAGGCTGGTGTTGGAGGCTTTACTCGCTCCTTAGCCAAAGAGCTTGGTCCGCGCAATATTACTGTTAATACTATATCACCAGGATTTATTAACACAGACATGACTAAAAATCTTCCAGATGCAAATAGAGATATGATTTTATCTCAAGTTCCGCTAGGTCGATTGGGTGAACCAGAAGAGATTTCTGAAGTTGTAAATTTCCTAGTAGGAGATACTGGAGCCTACATTACAGGAGAGAACATCCATGTGAATGGTGGCATGTATATGTCATAAGTTACTGTTTTATATGATTAAATAATGTATTTTTCAAAATTAGTTACAAGGCGTGTTATTTCAATGTAGAATGCGCGATTGACGAAAGTCATTTTTACAAAATATTTGTTATTAGGTTGCAATTGTGATGTTAAAAAATATCCACTCGGCGATTTAATTATTTTTTAGAAACAGGAGATAGTTCATGAGTAGCATGGAAGAGCGTGTAGCAAAAATGGTTGCTGAGCAACTTGGCGTGAAAGAAGAAGATGTTAAATCATCTTCGTCTTTCGTTGAAGATCTTGGGGCTGACTCATTGGATACTGTTGAGTTAATTATGGCTTTAGAGGAGGAATTTGACACAGAGATTCCTGATGAAGATGCTGAGAAAATCGCAACTGTACAAAATGCGATAGACTATATTAATGCACACATTACTTAATCTGAGCTAGAAGTCTGCAGAGGGCCGCTTATACTAAGCGGCTTTTTTTTTGCCTGCAATTACTCGATATATTTGGTTTAATTACTTATGAACAGTGATAGTGAAATTTTTTGTTTTATAAATGGCGAGCCAGCAGACTCTATTTCGGTTAACGATCGGGGGCTGTCTTATGGGCATGGATTATTTGAGACTATCAAAATATTTAATAAGACAGCGCCACTTTTAAGGTACCATCTGGAACGGCTAACTGAAGGAGCTAGAGCTATTGGCATCGCCTCTAATGTATCGATCCTAAAAAGATACTTTTATCAGCTCTTGGAGGTAATTCCTGAAGACGGAGTTGTAAAAATTGTTGTTACAGCCGGCAGCGGCAAAAGAGGATATTTTTATAATAAACCAGGCAACACTTGTTATATTTTACAATGGTACCCCCTTGACACAAACTTTTCTTTGCCTAGAAAACAAGGAGTTGCATTGAAGTGTTGCCAGCATCGCCTGCCCGTCTCCCCTTTGCTGTCGGGCATCAAGCATCTAAATCGATTGGATCAGATTGTTGCGCGAGCAGAATGGGAGAGTGAATTTTACGATGGACTGATGTTAAGCCAGGATGGCTATGTGGTTGAATGTGTAAGTAGCAACATTTTTATTTTTAAAGCAGGAGCCTGGATTACCCCCGGGATTAAAGAATGCGGGGTCGCTGGCGTTATGCGCAGATACCTTATGGATGATTTGTTTCCAAGTACTGGGTATATCATTAAAGAAGCTAAGTTAACTATGGGTGATTTGCTGTCTGCTGATGAGGTTTTTATTTGTAATTCTATTGCTGGAATTTTACCGGTGTTATCTGTTGATGGCCACTGTATCTGGCCTAGGGGCAACTACACCCAGAAGATACAAAAAGAACTATGTAGGGTTCTTCCATGCTATCAGTGAGGCATAAAAAATTATTATGGACGCTTTTGATAAGCCTCAGCTTTGTATTCTCAATAGAGCGATTTTCTTCTTTTCTTAACTCTCCAATTGCAGGATTAAAGGAATCTTGGATCCTAGTTGTTCCGAAAGGTGGGGGACTAAGCGCCATATCAAATGAACTGTCAAAAAAAGGGTTCCTTTCATGGCCAAAACTTTATGTGGCGTATGCTCAAGTCACCAACCAAACATCTATTTTTGCCGGGGAATATTTAATTCACGCAAATTCTTCGCTAAAAAATATTCTTAAAATCCTGACTGATGGAGATGCAATTAAGTACAAATTAACCATACCTGAAGGACTGCGCTCTAGAGACTTTTTGGATTTGCTGGCTAGGCAGCAAAAACTATCTCATCAGTTAAATAGTTTGAGTGACGCAGAGATTATTGTGGCCCTTGGTGGAAAAATTTCTCAGCTTGAAGGGGTTTTTTTTCCTGACACATATTTATATAGTAAAGGGGATAGTGACATTGAAATTCTTCAATTAGCATATGATTCTATGAGCAGAATTCTAAAGGAAGAGTGGGAGCAAAGAGCCTCTGATTTACCCTATAGATCTTCCTATGAGGCTTTGATATTGGCTTCAATAGTAGAAAAGGAGGCCAGCTCTCCCTCTGAAAAGAAAAATATTGCTGCTGTTTTTGTCAATAGACTAAAAAAAGGGATGCGCTTACAGGCAGACCCCACCGTAATATATGGCTTGGGAGATAAGTATCAGGGCAATATTACACGGCGTCACTTAAAGAAAGCTACACCATACAATACTTATATGACTAAAGGCCTGCCTCCCACTCCAATTGCCCTGCCTGGTAGAGACTCCATTTATGCAGCGCTCCATCCACTGAAAACTGATGCGCTATATTTTGTTGCAAAGGGGGATGGGAGTCATTTTTTTTCTTCCAACCTAAATGAACACTTAAACGCAGTGAAGCGATATCAGTTAAACCGAAAATCAGACTATCATTCAAACCCGTGAACCTAGGCTGGCTATTTATGAATAAAAAATTGGGAAAATTTATAACTATTGAAGGGGCGGAGGGCGTTGGAAAAACGACTAATATGGCGTTTATCAAAAAATGGTTAGATAAAAAAAACATCAAACACATATTGACTCGAGAGCCAGGAGGTACACCTATCGCAGAAAGTATTCGCGATCTATTGCTGATGCCCAGAAATGAAATAGTGAATGAGAATACAGAGTTATTATTAATGTTTGCTGCGCGAGCCCAACATCTTGCTGAAGTGATAACCCCAAGTTTGAGTCGAGGGGAGTGGGTGCTATGCGATCGATTCACTGATGCTACATACGCTTATCAGGGCGGAGGCCGCGGTATTTCGAGAAAAAAAATTTCCACCTTAGAGCACCTTGTCCAAGAGGATTTACGTCCAGATTTAACCTTATTGCTGGATATCCCTGTCACACAAGGGCTTGAAAGGGCTCTAGGTAGAAGCAAGCCAGATCGATTTGAACAAGAAAAAATAGAATTCTTTGAGAGAGTGAGAGATAGTTATCTCTCAAGGGCATCTGATTTTCCTCAACAATATCGAGTGATTGACGCCTCAAATACTTTGCTAGAAGTTCAACTAGAGCTTGGGATTGCTTTGGAAGAATTTTTGCATAAGGTAAAATAAACCATGCCTGACTCTTACCCGGATGCACCTAACATTTATTTTTCTTGGCAAAAATCTCAATGGGAAAAGTTGGATTTAGATATAAGGAAAGACCGGCTCCCTCATGCCATTAACTTGGTGGGACCAAGCTATGTCGGTAAATATCAATTCGCTATATCGCTTGCCCAGAGAATATTGTGCCTTAGTTCGCTAGATGGCCATGCTTGCGGTCAATGCAAGTCATGTAAGCTTATTTTTGCAGACAATCATCCTGATTTAAGGAGGTTGAAGCCAGACAGCAAAAGTAAAATTCTAGGTGTTGATAGTATTCGTGAACTGGGTGAATTTTTTGCGAAAACATCGCAGCAGGGTGGATGGAAGGTGGTCATCATTAATCCCGCAGAATCCATGAATCTTAATGCAGCAAATGCATTGTTAAAAAATCTCGAAGAACCTCGAGAAAAAACCTTAATACTACTGATCTGCCATCAGCCAAACAGGCTATTGGCGACTATAAAAAGTAGATGTCGACTAGTAAGATTTTCAGTCCCCTCGCTTCCGGAGGTTAGGTTATGGCTATCAAAGAATTTGGCGCCCAAAGAAGACATAGAGGAGCTGATTCAATATGCTAACGGTAGTCCGCTTCTAGCCATCAAGTTTGCAGAAACCGATCTTCTTGAATCTCGTCGTAAATTTGATAGATTGCTGGATGATCTGGCTACATATAAGATTTCAGCCATAAGTGCTGCTGAAGCATGCAAAGAAAACGACCCTCACATGGCTTTAGATTGGCTATATTACAAGCTAGTCTTTGAGATTAGATCCGGAGCTAACATAAATTCTCCTGTGCTGCCTTTTCGCTATATGGACAGGTTGATTCAATCGAAAAAATTAGCACAAAGCCCAGCGAATCTTAATTTATTGTTGATTTGGGAAGAACTACTGATTAACTGGCAGCAACTATTTACAAAAAATAAACAAGTACCTAAATAATTTTTTAAGCTATTCGAGTTAAATAATTAACAAATCGCAACAAAAAGTAAGGATTTTATAGTGTTTATAGACTCGCATTGTCATCTCGACTGTTTAAATCTAAGCAGCTATGGAGGGTCCCTCGATCGCCTGCTTGATGCTGCTAGAGAGGCAGGTGTGCATCGTTTTCTTAGCGTTGGTATTGATATCGAGTCGTCTAGGAAAATTCTTGATTTAGCTGCCAAATATAGTGATGTCGATGTGTCAGTTGGACTCCACCCTCTGCAGGATTCTATTCCGACTATTCCCAGTGTTAATGACCTAATCGCCCTTGCTAGCCACCCCAGAGTAGTCGCTATAGGTGAGACAGGCTTAGACAATTACTATGGCAAAGAGTCTTCTAGCTGGCAGCAAGAAAGTTTTATTGTTCATTTGCGCGCTGCTAGTGAGCTCCTGAAGCCAGTAATTGTCCATACCAGAGAGGCGCACAGTAAAACGATTGAGATTTTACGCAATTACGCAAACATAAGATCCGCCGGAGTGCTCCATTGTTTCACCGAAACATTAGAAATGGCTTACGAGGCAATCGAGTTAAATTTTTATATTTCATTTTCTGGAATTATTACCTTTAAAAATGCGGCCCCCTTAAGGGACGTGGTAAGCAAGATTCCCTTGGATCGAATATTGATAGAAACGGACTCACCTTGGTTGGCGCCTATTCCTCATAGAGGTAAGAGCAATGAACCAAAATATGTATCAGAGGTAGCCAAACTGATTGCTGAGATCAAAGAAATTACCTTGGATGAAGTCTGCGAAACAACATCGTATAACTACCAACAGTTATTTCTCTCTAATTTATAAGATTATTTTTCGTTAGGGTTCGATTCGGTCTCGCTAATAATTAAATCTGCTTTTTTAGTGCCTGCAATTTTTTCATATACAGCTTGATCGAGTGTAAAATATTCCTTTCTGTCACTCCGGGCCACATAAAAGCTATTGTCGGACTTGATGAATGTGTAGATCCATTTTCCTTTATCATCAGTAACATCTACTTGTAATTCTTCAGAAGCACTTGATTGGGAATCCGGATTAAATGAAGAAATTTGTAGGATTTTTAGGCTGGAGAGTGCTTGATCCAATTCAGCTGCTTTATTTTGATCTAGCCTTCTAGGTGAGCCTTTCCCCAAAAGAATGGATGGCCCTGATCGGTCAAATTCCCAACTTGCACCAGTTCTTTTCAGCCTGTAATCGGCAGCTTTCATAATGTTGATGTTATTTGCCGCAATCAAGGATTTATTAAACCATTCTCCAACATTTGCGCTGATATCAAGAGTATCCAGCTTGACGTTGTATATAGTGTCATCATTAATTTGACGAACATTGGATTGGCGGAGCCCTATCGAGCTTCCGAATAACAACTTTCCGACAGAAACGTTATTATTGAAAAGCTCTACACGCCTCACAAATTTACTGTCCGAGACCTTAAATCTTTCATGGCTATCGCGTAGAGTTGCAACTGGCCAGCCAGTTTTTAATGATTTTAGATTACGAAAAAAATCGTCAACAGATGCGGTACTTACAGGCAGTTGTTGATTGGATAGCGACCATGAATTATTGGATTTTATTAAAGTGATCCCGCCACCTGTATCTTCAATGGTGAACTTGTCAACACTTGCCCAGTCGATATCCAAAATTGGTTTTGGTTTATGCGCGACAGATTCAAGATGATTGGTCCACAGAAGGGTTGCTGCAATTAGCACCTGAAGCATCAATAGGCTTGTTAGCCAGAATTTTAGTTGTTTCATTCTCGCTCTCCTTTATCGAGTCAGTAAAGCTGTATAGCGAAGTTGTTTTAATTTTTTGCGGCGTGTTCTTACCAGTGCTATTGTTAGTAGCGACATAACAATTAACCCATAGTTCAAGTATTCCCAGAATAGTTGGGAGCTATATTCCATTGAAGGCAGCGTGCGGTTGAAATGGCCGCGTGAGCGAATGCTTAGAAGGCCGGCATCCTCAAGAGCCCAGTCTACAGTGTTTGCAATAAGATCCATGCTTCCTCGGTACTCGCTACCAATAGCGGAATTAGCAATTGTTAGGGTCTGATCCCTAAGAAAGTCATTGGAGCTGAATAGTATGATTTGAGAGGCCATTGGTGATTTTTCCAAAACATTTCGCGTAATGGCATCCGTTTTGCCGACCTTTTCCAAAGTAAGAGGGGACTCTTTCCCAGAAAAATAGGAAGAAAACTCACCTTTTATTGCAACGCCCAGCAGATGCGAGTCAAAATCACCAGTGCGACTAAAGGGCATTACACCTTCATTATCAATTTCTGGCATGATTTCAGTGTCATCTGAAAGCCATGATTTTTCAGAGCTTCTTATTAGCTCAATGACTTGCCTTGAGCTATTTTTTTCTTCGTTGATACTGATGGGTGAACTCCAAGCCATTGTGACTTGCTCTAAATTTGCAGTAATAGGATTTTCAGAATTGAATCCATTGGAGCGAATATCTGCAAAGTAGGGGTACTCAATCATTCTCACTTCTTGGACTTGGTTGCCTCCAACTTTCCGCATAACAGGTAAAGGAAATGCTTTGTTTTGCATATCAAGAACTAGTGTTTCTTCCATGAATAGACCGTGGTGTTTCAGCCAGTCTTTGAACTCACCCTCAAGTTTTGCTAAACCTAGGCCTCCTCGGCCTATAGTCATAGTGTAAGGAGAAGACATTACAACAACTGATCCCCCTTTCATTAAAAATTGATCGACAGCAAAGACTTCCTTGGGTTTCATTCCGTTTGGTGCAGCAACTAGAAGAATATCAATTTCTCCAGAAACACCCCCATCGCTGATATCCTCATCCCTAATATTTAGGTCTGTGCCCAAAAAGCCTGCCAACTCTGTAAATCTTGGAACAGATAGACCAATTTGGGCTAATTTTGGATCATCTTTAGGTTGGACTATGCCAATAGTTTTTACGAAGCCTTTCCCAAAGCGCTTTATGGCTGCCTTGAGGTTTCGCTCAAGGCTGGCCTTAGTCCTGTCTTCCAGGGGAATCTGTATGGCCATTCCGTCTTTTTCAAGAATGAGATGAAAGTAGAAAAAATCACCTGCAAGCTGCTTGTTTAGTGACAAGGGCTGCAGTCCATACAGTTTAGATAGTTTTTTGGCGCCAGAACTACTATTTTCATAGGGGTCAACTATATTTAATGAGAACAGACCCTTAGAGTTACGTGTTAGCTCCTTTGAAAGCTCTAAAACATCATTTTTATGCAAGGTTAGGTCATTCGGTAAAAGGCTGTCAGTAGAAATATATGCGTTCAATGTAAGCTTCCCCTCGATGGAGTCGAAGACATTACCACCACTTCGATAGGTGTTTAGCACCTTCTTGATACTCCGAGTCAAGTCATACTCTGGATTACGAAGAACTATTTCAAAATTTTTATCTCCCTGCGCTCTTGTTTCGATCAAGTCTTGAAAATCTAGGACCTCAAACTCTTCACCGTAGCCTACTAAAATATGGAAATATGAATTAACTATAGCTGATTGATAGCGATCAGCCACCTGAAGGGGTATTGGTCTAACACCATACTTTTGATTTGCCTCTTCCTCTGCCTCTATGCTTGACACGGGGTCCATGAATTCAATGCGTATTTTCCCCTTGCCGGTGATCTCATATTCACGAATTAGATCTTTTATTTGAGGAACCAGAGGAGACAACATGGGGTGAGTCTTCCCGCTAAAATAACCCCGTATCAGTAAGGGCTCTTCTAGCTGATTCAAGTATTCTTTTGTTGAGGAAGAGATAGAATATTGCTTACCCTGGGTTGTATCAATCCGAAGAGATGAGATCTGACCAAGCCATAAATTGACACTGACTATGTTAACGATAGCTAGAATTATAACGCTACGCCAAATTTTATGGCGTGGAGTTGAAGTATTTTCTGCCCAGCGCTCTTTTTCTAGCGTGAATATATTAAGAGATAGAAAAACAAAAATAATACTTAAATAATAATAGAGATCTCTGATATCTATTACTCCTCGAGTAATAGAGTCAAAACGAGCCCCAGTTCCAAGCAATCTAAGCCATTCGCCAGCCTGATTTCCAAAAAAATCAGTAATTGTAGCTGTTCCAATTAGATAAAATAATCCTGATAGCGAAACAGCGCAAATAAGGCTAACTATTTGATTGTCACTTTTTGCCGATACATACAAGCCTATAGAGAGGTATGCTGCGCCAAGGAAAAAGGCTGCTAGATATCCTGCTGCTATCGGTCCCCAGTCAAGCTCACCAAGCTGAGATATAGTCAGAGGGAGAGGTATGGTGATAATAAGCGCGATCGCAAGCAATGCTAAGCAGCCAACAAATTTTCCAATTACAAAATACCAGAGAGGTAGTGGTTGAGTTAAAATATGCTCGAGAGTGCCAGTTCTTCGCTCCTCACTCCAAAGTCTCATCGTCAAGGTGCTTGTAAGAAACAAGAGGAGAATGGGCATCCATTCAAATAATGGCCGGATATCAGCTATATTTCTT
>JBLIIR010000025.1:0-16711 GCA_047635255.1 Porticoccus sp.
TATCATGAAATCTGCTTATCAATAATCTTCATCAGTTTATCTAAAGCTCCTCGATTATCTTCTGCCACAGATCTTGCAGCAGCCCCCATTCGTTCCGCTTCTAAAGTATCTCCCAAAAGCTCCTGAACAATCTTGGCCATGCTGCTGGAGTCTTTACATATACGCATACCTTGGGCACCTTCAAGTAATCGCGATACTTCAGAAAAATTATATAGTGATGGACCGCTAATCAGTGGAGTTCCCCAGATGGCTGGCTCAATTAAGCTATGCCCCCCGGATGGAATCAGGCTTCCCCCTACGAAAGAAACATCGCATGCCCCATAAAAAAGCATAAGCTCCCCCATGGTGTCTCCAAGCAAAACCTGATCGCGTATTTTTGGCCTAACACCATCACTTCTCTTGACGATACTTAGGTCATGCTCCAAACAGAGTTGCGCTACCTCAGAAAATCTTTCAGGGTGTCTCGGCACCATAACTAGCAAAATATCTGGATAATTTTTTCTTATCTTCTTATAAGCATCTAGGACTATCTCGTCTTCACCTCGATGAGTGCTAGCTGCAAGAAATATTCGTCGATTATTTTGACCGGACCATTCTAATTTTAATCTAGATGATTCACTAGCTAGCTCACTATTTAGAGCTACATCAAACTTGATATTTCCAGCAATCATCAATTGTGATTCGCTCAATCCTAGCTTTAAAAAATTTTTACCGTCATCGGCATGTTGCACCACTACATAATTAATTTTTTCTAGCATATTCTTTGTAATTCGAGAAAACCTTTGGTATCCCCTTGAGGATTTTTCTGACATTCTGGCATTGGCAATAATCACAGGTATATCGGCATCATGGCAATAATGAACTAGATTTGGCCATAATTCTGTTTCCATAATTATCACTAAGCTTGGATGCACGCATCTCAAAAAACGGTTCACAGTATCCGGTAAATCATAGGGGGCATAGACATGATAAATCTCGCTAGAAAAAATTGATTGCACTCTTTCTGAGCCTGTAAGGGTTGTGGTGGTTATCACCAAAAGTCTATCGGGATAGAGTTTCTGGAGTTTTTTTATCAACGACACTGCTGCCAACGTTTCTCCCACTGAAACAGAATGTATCCAAATTACTTTTTGGCTCGCATCAATTTTAGGAACAAAACCAAATCTTTCGTGCCAGCGATCACTATATTGAGGATTTTTTCGAGCGCGCCAAAACATTCTCAACACCACCAAAGGCGTTAAAAAATAAAGTAGAATTGTGTAAAATATACGGTACATATGAAAGGACCAATCAAAAATTTAAAGCATGCATTTAAGCATTAACTTATATAGCTCCGAAAATTCTTCTGAAAGCATAATGATATTAGTCGAGCTATACTAGTCTTCTAAATCAATGCTCGAAAAAATAACTGGTTAATCATTTTTTTAAAAAATTAGAATAAAAGCTAACCCAAAGGAATCCAACTGGCATGGCTGCAACCGAACAACAACAGGTGAACTGTGATATCGCTATTATTGGCGGAGGCGTGGCTGGATTATGGTTGCTAAACCGCCTAGTTAGGAAAGGCTACAATGCTATCTTGTTCGAAAAAAATGCTCTTGGTAGCGACCAGACTGTAGCAAGCCAAGGAATGATACATGGCGGCATGAAATATACCCTAAATGGAGCCCTAACAGGTGCATCAGAAGCTATTGCTGAAATGCCAACCCACTGGCAGCGATGTATGGCAGGCCATGGAGATGTCGATCTAAAAGGTGCCGCCAAATTAAGCGATCATTTTTACATGTGGTCCAGCACAAGTGTCTTATCAAAAATGACTACGTTTTTAGCAAGCAAGGCTGCTCGCGGACGTATAAATAAAGTATCCAAAGACGACCTGCCTCCTATTTTTCAAAACAATCAATTTAAAGGTAGCGTTTATAAACTATTGGACATAGTCCTGGACGTGCCTAGTGTTGTTAGGATTCTAGCCAATAATTATCTTGGTCGTATTTTTAAAATTAACTGGGAAAAGACGCAATGGCGAAAAGACGCTACCAATAAAGCATCTTTGGTTTTCTTTTATAATAATCAAGAATATTCACTAAATGCTAATCAATTCATATTAACTGCGGGCGGAGGCAATGAATCTATTTTAAATGAAATTGGAGAAGAGTCTCCTCGCATGCAGCGTCGACCCTTGCATATGCTAATGGTCAAGCACACCTACCCACATTCTTTTTATGGTCATTGCTTGGGGGCAGAAAAAACACCAAGACTAACCATTTCGAGTCACCCCTGTGATGAAAAGACTCAGGTCTGGTACCTAGGCGGCAGTTTGGCAGAAAAAGGTGTCGGGTTACCCCCCGAGGTTATCATCCAAAATGCAGAAGAAGAGATCTTTAAGCTAATGCCTTGGGTTGATCTATCTAACGCCGAATGGGCAGCATTGCCTATAGAAAGAGCAGAACCAAGACAAAACAACTTTGCCAGGCCTGATAAAGCATTTGCTAGTAGCACTAAAAAACACTCGAACATTATTGTGGCCTGGCCGACCAAGCTTACACTGTGCCCTAATCTAGCCGATGAAGTTATTGCACTGCTAGATGCGAAGCAGTTAAAGAAGTCTGAAGCACCCGCACCTGATCTATCTTTTTTAGATTCACCTGATATAGCCAAAACCCCTTGGCAAACAGCATTTGGAGACTAGCTTTGCTTCCCAAGAGAATTTTTGGCAATACTGGAATTCAAATTAGCACTCTAGGCTTAGGGACAGTTAAGCTTGGTCGCAATCGAGGGGTTAAATACCCTCAAAGCTATACAATTCCAGATGATCGAGATGCAGCGAATTTAATAGCCCAAGCAAGCGCCCTTGGCATTAATTTAATCGATACAGCTCCATCTTATGGTAATAGCGAGGAACGCTTGGGGAAACTACTAAAAGGACTGCGCAATCAATGGATAATTTGCAGTAAGGTTGGCGAAGAATTCCAAAATGGTATATCGCAGTTTAACTTCTCACCTGAATACACACGGCTCAGTGTTGAGCGAAGCTTAAAAAGACTCAAGACTGACATTATTGATATTGTATTGGTGCATTCAGACGGCGATGATGAAAATATCATCAACAATCATGGAACCTTAGAAACGCTTGCTCAGCTTAAAGCTGAGGGCAAGATTCAAGCTTTTGGCATGTCCTGTAAAACTATAGAAGGTGGACTTTTAGCGGCAAAACAATCAGATGGAGTGATGGTGGCATGGAACCTCGAGTATAACGATGAGCTTCCGGTTATTGATTACTGTGCTGTCCACAACAAAGGACTGCTTATCAAGAAAGCTTTGGCTAGTGGCCATGCAGTCAAGTCGATGGCGGAGGATTCTGTAAGCGAGGGTTTTCAAATGATTTTTGAGCACCCAGGGGTAAGTAGCATAATTGTAGGTACAATAAATCCTACGCATCTAAGTGACAATGCAGCAAAAGCAAAGGAGCTATCGGCTTGAAAGCTCTAGTCGACATATCATTGAGAATACTGCTTATTTCTCTTGGATTTTTTTTACAATAGCGGTAGTTGAGCAGTCTTCAAAGTAATTTAACACCTGAATCTCTCCGCCATAAGAATCAACTATTTCGAAACCCACAACTTCGTTGCGGCTATAATCTCCACCTTTAACCAAAACATCTGGTTGAATTAGAGCAAGTAAGCGCTCTGGAGTCTCGTCGTCGAAAGCCACAACCCAATCGACAGACTTTAGTGCCGCCAATACAGTCATGCGTCGATCTACTGAATTAATTGGACGACCAGGGCCTTTTAAGCTTGAGACAGAGGCATCTGCATTGATGGCCACAATCAGCCTATCTCCTGTTTCTCTGGCTTGCTTGAGATAACCAACATGGCCAGCATGAAGAATATCAAAACACCCGTTGGTAAATACAATTCTTTCGCCTCTAGCTCTTGCATTGATCACATGAGTCATTAATTGCTCATCGTTTGTCACACCGAATTCAGCACCATGGTCTGCATACATAGCATGGCATAACTCTGGGTGACTAACAGTCGACGTCCCCAATTTTCCTACTACAATTCCAGCTGCAATATTAGCCATTGTGACTGCATCCAACATATCAGCCCCCGAAGCGAGGGCGCCTGCTAGCAATGAAATAACAGTATCGCCGGCTCCGGTGACATCAAAAACTTCGCGAGCGCGTGCAGGCAGATGGAAGGGCGGGAGATTTTGTCGTAAAAGTGTCATACCTTTTTCGCTGCGAGTGATCAATAATGCTGCTATATCTAGCGATGTCATTAGTGAGTCGCCCTTCTCGGCCAACATCTGCTCATTAGTGCAAATACCTACTACTGCTTGAAACTCAGAAAAGTTAGGGGTTAAAAGTGTAGCGCCCCTATATCGCTCAAAATCCACCCCCTTTGGATCCACCAATACAGGAATTTCATATTTATGAGCTAGATTTATTAATGAACATGGGTCTTGCAAAGAGCCTTTTGCGTAATCAGAAAGGACTAATGCCCCAGAGCCGGAAATTAAAGCCTCAACCTTCTTGAATATTTGCGAGGAGTCTTCGGCAGTAAAGCGCTCTTCAAAATCCAATCGAAGAAGATGCTGATGTTGACTGATAATCCGAAGTTTCTTGATTGTTGGCTTAGATGTTGAAATTTGTAAATCGCAACATATATTGGCAGACTCCAGTTTAACTTTGAGCGTTCTTCCATCCTCATCATTGCCAACAACGCCAACAACAACGACCGATGATCCTAGCGAAGCTAGATTTAGTGCCACATTGCCGGCACCACCGATTCTCTCTTCGGATTGACCTATGTTCACCACCGGCACTGGAGCTTCAGGGGAGATACGAGTAGATGCTCCATGCCAATAACTGTCAAGCATGAGATCTCCGACAACGAGCACCCGAGCTAGATCAAATTGCGGCACAACAAATGTCATGAAGCTGTCCTTTGTGTAAAAATTCTCATTTCTATTATATTAGCATAGCGCGTTTCAAATAATATTTCTCGGGGGAGTCTCAGCTACTCTGATTGTTTCTGTACTCATTCTTGATCTCGTGTTGGCTTTAATAGATCCACGTTACATTTTTGACCCAAATGCTCATAGCATTTACTGTTATCTTGGAGTCTTTTTGTAATAGTAATAACTTAAATAGTTAATTTTTTTACCTCAACCACAAAACCATCCCCCTATTGCCTTCTTGATATACCCAGGCCTTAAGGCCAAGAATGGAGACAAGAATAGGGCTTTCTTGTAGAAAATCAAAGCCTCCTTCTTTTGATCTGATAAGTACAGTGTTCGGAAAATGGACAGGCATCTTCTAGCCCTATAAATTTTTTCATACTTAGCAGCCCAATTGGGTAAAGCAACAAAAGAAAAAATATGATCTGCAACTCTCTCTCCGACCTCCATGGTATAAGCTGTGTTATGGCGAAGACTGTCTTCATGTTTATGAACGACAGCCATTGGCACACTCACAAGTTCACACTTGTAGAGCGCCAGTAATTGAGCCATAAAAGGAATATCTTCCGAACTTCTCAGTTCAGTGGGGTAACTTACTCCCTCAAAAACTCTACGGCGAAGAAGCTTCGCACAGTGAGATAAATGTAATTTTTTAAGTATATATGCCGAAAAACGCTTTTCATGAGTTTGCGGCAAAGGGCTTGTCGCCCTATAAGCAGCTATTCCATCTGAGCCAACAGAGATATGGTCTCCAAAAAATACATCAACATCAGCCCCATATGATATGCGTTTTCGCAAAAAATCCAAAAGGCGGGGAGCCATTTCATCATCTGCGTCAAGAAAAAAAATATACTCCCCGACAGAAAACTCAGCACCATAATTTCTTGCAGCTGCAGGCCCTTGATTGTCTTGCAAATAATACTTAATTTTTTTAGGAAATTTTTGACAGTAGCCATCTGCGATTTTAGATGTATGATCAGTTGACCCATCGTCAATGATTAGAATTTCATAATCATCACCAGACTGATCCAATATCGAATCTATGGCTCTATCCAATGTATGAGCATAATTGTAGGCTGGAATAATAATACTGAATATTAGCTGACTTTTATCAACAGTTGTCATGGTTCATCCATATTTCTTTTGGGTACCAATTAAACATTACAGCGTTTTCTTGAAGAAAAAATTATCCAGAAAATGGCTCAAGAAGCTGCTTATTTTTTACCACCAGCACGTCTTCCATGATTAAATACTGCAGATCTGAACCAAAAAACATACTCAATGCATCTTCTGGCGAGCAGACCATAGGTTCACCCCTCCTATTCAGCGAGGTGTTCAGAACAACTCCATTGCCCGTTAACTTCTCCATCTCCTCCATAAGTTCATAATAACGTGGATGAAACTCTCTTTTCAGCGATTGAGCACGAGCAGTTCCATCCTCATGAACCACTTCGGGAACACGAGATTTCCAAGCATCATTAACTTCAAATGTAAAAGTCATGAAAGGCGCAGGGTGGTCAATTTTAAACATTTCAGATGCAACTCTATCTAACATGCTGGGACAAAATGGTCGCCATCTTTCCCTAAATTTTATTTGTTCATTAATTCGCTCTGCAACACCTGCAGAACTTGGGCAGCCCAAAATGGATCTGCCTCCTAAAGCTCTGGGGCCAAACTCCATTCTTCCCTGAAACCAGGCAACAGGATTTCCATCTGCTAAAATTTTTGCTATCTTTTCAGGCACAAAGTCTATTACTTTATAAGAAAGCTTATGTGTGTGAGGCTGACAGGCTTTTATGCAATCATCATTAGAAAAGCTAGGGCCCAAATAGACATGCTCCATTTTTTCAGGCTGTATACCCCTCTTCATCAGAGCAAAAGAGGCTGCGCCAATTGCTGTCCCGGAATCACCAGATGCCGGCTGAACAAACAGTTCTTTTACGTAATCTTTAGCAATAATTTTCTGATTTAACTTAACATTAAGAGCGCCACCGCCGGAAAAAGCTAACTTACCGGTTTCTTTAATAATATCCCCTAAATAATAGTCCATTAATTTAAGAACCACACCTTCAAACAAGTTCTGAATGGTGGCGGCATAATCAATATAAGGCTCATCCGCGATATCCCCTTCTCGTTTAGGACCAAGCCAATCAATCAGCTTAGGACTAAAATAGAAGCCCACGCCGTTTTCTTTATAGCGCCTCAACCCCACAGTGTTAACAAGCTGGGTATTAACCTGAAAGTTTTTACCATCAAATTCAATTAGTCGTGAAAAATCATACTTTGTTGGATTACCATATGGTGCCATTCCCATTACCTTATATTCTCCATCGAGCATCTCAAAACCAAGATACTCAGTGATTGCACCGTAGAGCCCCCCTAAAGAGTCGGGATCATAAAATTCTTTTATCTTATGAATCTTTCCATTTTCACCATAACCAAAAAAAGTAGTGGCATACTCGCCCTTACCATCTACACCCATAATGGCAGTTTTCTCCTTAAAACCACTTAAGTGATAAGCGCTAGATGCGTGGGCTAGATGATGTTCAACGGGCTCAAATTCTATTTTCTTTGGATCAATTCCTATATCACGCAATAAGCTAAAAACTCGATCACGGTAACGTCGGTAACGTCGGTTTCCATTCAACAGCACATCCAAAGCACGGTCAGGTGCATACCAATACCTTTTTGCAAAGTGCCAACGAGCTTTAGATAAAATTGATATAGGAGCAAAAGGGACTGCCACCACATCTACTGATTGAGGGCTAATACCAGCATATTCAAAGCAAAATTTAGCCGCATGAAACGGCATTTTTCCCTTAGCATGCTTGTCGCGGATAAAGCGCTCTTCTTCGGCGGCGGCAACCAATTTTCCATCAATATAAAGGGCCGCAGAGGCGTCATGATTTAATGCGCCAGAGATACCAAGAACAATAGTGGGCACGATTAGACCTTTTTGTTGGTTAAAGTGATATTCAGTTTTTCTGAAAAAGGGCGCAACAATTTTTCAAAATATATCCGGGTGCTGCCTTGCCAATTATCCATAAACCTTTGTAGGTCGGCAGAGAGAGCTTCTTTGAAAGAATTTTCGGACTTATGCCATTTCATTGCGTCTAGATCAATCACATGAAGCGTCTTACCGGAAATCATAAAGTTAGTGGACTTCATGTCTCCGTGACTAACTCGACTATGCCATAAAGTGTCAAACAAATGGAGTACCGCTTGGCCCAACCAATTGGGTATTTCATCGTCCTTTGAAGTAAGCAGCCATGCATGGAGATCTTTACCATCCAGAAATTCTGTAATCAAGTATGCCTCTCCCCGAAAAGGCCCATTCCTATTTTCTCGCATGGCTATAGGTCGCGGGGTAGAAATTCCTAATAATGCTAAACGATGAGCAGCTTGCCATGAAACGCACGCTCTACTTGGGCGCCAACAACGACTTAATCTGTGCCAAAAACCCTTGATGTTATAGCGCTTTATTACCCAATTACACTCATCAGCAGCAATCTTAAGGACTGTGGCACTATTGCCACGTTTAATAAATTTAGCCTGACCTATGGCTACTTCTGGCTCATCAATTAACTGCCTAAGGTTTTTAGTCAAAACACTTCTTTCTGCGACAGCAGAAAAATACCTTGTCTTAAATATTCGAAATTTTGTACAAGAGCGCAGGGTCTTGGCTAAATAGCGTTTAATGCGAACCTCTCTCATATCTCTTATTGCAGGCAAGAGATCCTCCGTCAAAGGTAAATTCGAATTATATGAATCAACAGCAGAATGAGCTATATCGTCATACTCAGGCGTCATTTGTGCAAAAAAGAGTGCCAGATTGGCTATTGGGGTACTTAATTTCTTAATGCCACCCCCATCAACCATATAAATTATATCCTGTCTAACCATAAGGTTGCTAAAATGAATATCTTCCTGCATCAAGTCGTTTCGATGCAACATGGCAATTAATTTTACAGCACCGCAAAGCAATGGAAGGAACTGTTTTTTAGAAAGGCTCTGGTAACAATCCTGCAGAGTGGAAGCTTCAGACAAGAATTCAGTGGCAATAAAATAGCCTTGCTCTGTATCCACCATACTCCAAATTTTCTTTGGGCAAAGCACTCCAGCACTATGCATGGCCTCTAGCCCGGCTTGCTCAGCCTCAAAATCTTTGCGCTGAAAGAATAGCTTAACCAAGACCTCTGTCCCGCCCCATCGAGAATGAAAAACCAATCTTTTACCAGGTAAATGTCTGAAGATTTTCCCACAAACAAAAGGCTCTCTTCCCGGAATTTCTAGCTCAAAAGGAGGGGCTTCGATACTTTTTGTCGATTTAAGATAATCAAGGGATAATAATTTAGGCACCACTTATCCCTCCAGAACAGAGTATTATAAAACGACAATCATCGGTACTGATACTAAACTTCAACTATGATAACCCTTTCGAACACCCTTCTGATGAAGATTTTTAGCTTGAAGAACGATAGACCCCCAAAAGTTGCAGTCATTTTTCAGGGTATCCCTCAAAGATTTTTCTTTATATTCTCGAATAAAGCAAAGCATATCTTTTCGATCAAATCCTATACGATTTGCTGAATAATAAAGAGCCGACAAATCTTTATGTCTCCAACGTCTAGGGGTGCGTTGACGAATTTGTGCACGATGAAGATCAATCAAAGAAATTGGCCTCTCAATAAAAGAATCCTTTGAATGGCGCTCAGAGATATCAACCAAGAAATGACATAAATAGTAGTCGCGATGATTAATACCATTTTCATGTAACGCTCGGGTAATTTCTGCAAGCCTTCGGACCAAACTGCGTCGCTGAAATGTCCCCATTTTAGCTAAGATTGAAGAATTACAGTACTCATCTAGAGGTTTTGTGGGCTCGAGCGCTTCAGTGATTAAGAACGATTTCTTTTTCGCTGGATTCCACCCACTGGAACCAAAGGCTTTCACTACCATTGTTTTGATTCCCAGCTCACCCAGTCGGACAATAGCCTGATATTCGTTTTCAGCGCCTAAAATAGGCCTTCGCAAGCAAAAAAGATTCTTTAAAATTTCGAGCCATCCCACTCCTGTGTGAGTCTTTACAAAGTAAGCCTTACCATCCACTTCGAAGCGACTCGTACAGCGATCGCCCATATCGCGATAAATTTCGCCTGCAAGCAAAAATACTTCTTTGAATGGGTCTATATTTTCCCACTTTGATGCAAAAGGCTCAGCTAGGAATAATTTCATTCGACCCTGTCCGCCCAATTCTTTGCAATCCACTTTTTTTTCATCACTCGATCAATCACATCAACAGCTCTTGCCGGCATATCGTAGATATCGGCTTCTTTGGCAAAATTAATTCCATTTTGGCGCCATTTACGTTTATCTTCCAGTAACATTTCTTCTAACCTGCAATCAAACATATTTTGAGAGTAAGGTGATTCCAGCAATACCCCAGCTTTTGCTTCTTTTACATAATGGGCATACCCGCAGACGTCTGTTACTAAAACTGGCAGGCCAGCCACCACTGCCTCGAGTATTACTCCCCCGGTATTCTCGGCATAGGATGGATGTAACAGAATATCTGCTCCCTGCAGGAACCTGGGGACATCGTCTCGGCCAGAAAAAAAAGTAACTAACTGGGAAATTCCCAGACTTTTTGCCAAAGATGCAAATTCTTTAGGGTCATCTTGTCCAATAATATATAGATGCACGCGAGCTATTAGATTAGAAGGTAAAGCCGAAATTGCACGTAAGCTCCTATCAAGCCCTTTAGTTCGGAATCCTGAACCAATCTGCAAAAGCAAAATATCATCAGCAACCAAACCAAATTCTTCTCTAAAAGATTTTCGAATATCAGCCGCATTAACTGAAGCGCAACGATCACGGCTAATTCCTGGGGGAAGCATCGCCACACGAGATGATTCTGTATCATAAAATTTTTGAAATAATTTTTTTTGTATGGGAGAAAACATAAGGATATCTACTTCAGACCCGCGCCCAAAAACAGCCTTTTCAAATTTAGAAAAGTGTTTGTAACGACTCGTATATGGATACCACCAAGGACGTAAATTACGAGATTTGTATTCAAAGCAAGGATCTCCGCAGTAATAAACATCTAAATCTGGCATTTTGTTAAATCCTACCATTAAGTCTATAGATTCATTTCTTAAGTTTTTCTTAAGCCAAACGGAGAACTTTTGATACCTTCTTACACTGCTAATAGCATTTACCCGAACGATCGCTATCTCTAGAAAATCTGGCTTCTCTCCCTGCCAAGCCATCGTATATACAACAACCTTATGTCCACGATCAGTACATTCTTTAGCAATTTTAAGGAAATTCCTTTGCATGCCTCCAAAAGGAAAATACTTATACAAGCAAAATGCCAACTTCATTCGCTAGATTCCTTTTTCTGGCTCACGACACTGATTATTTCTGGGAGAGCCGATTTTTCTATCAACCTAACAAATTCATCAAACACCCTTGTTGCTGTCAGCTCTTCAAAACAAGGTGCTGTTTGATCTAAGCTTAAGGGGTATAAGCATTTTCGAGACATGCAAGGAGTACATTTAAATTCCGAAACTAAGTTTTTCTGATTGAGACCATAGAATCCTGTAAAAAATGGGTTTGTTGGCCCAAAAATAGCTAAGGTGGGGGTATTCACGGCAGCAGCCAAATGCCCCAAGCCTGTATCTACAGAAATACATCCAGCTGATTCTGACAGGACTGAAGCTATCTCTGTAAGAGACATTCTAGGCAACATTTTAGCTCCAGAGGCTTGAGAAATCCTTTCTGCACGCTGTCTTTCTCTCTCATCACCCCAGGGCAAGAAAACTTGATAACTTGCATCTATAAGCATACTGCTTAACTTAATCCATGATTCTTCAGACCAGTGCTTTGATGCCCAGGTAGTTCCGTGAAGCAAAACAACAGACTGCTGCCTTTCTGCCTCAAAAGAAAGATTGTATGTTCCCAGACCAGAATCCAGCGAATACCCTAATGACTTAGAAAATAAAAGCCGAGTCCGCTCCACAGCATGCAATTTTTTAGGCACACTCACGGGGTGATGGTAAAAATTTGATGCTAGCGGCTCCCTAGCAGAGTATTTGTCAAAGCCATATATTTGGCCATCTGCATATCTAGCGAGCCAAGCGCTCTTCAGTAAGCCTTGCGCATCAATTATTGCATCATAATGCTGAAAGCTCATCTTTCTTTTAAAATCTGCCCATTCTGAAGAATACCAAGCCCTAAAAGGGTTTTTACGCCACCTCCTTAATGCAACTGGAATAATCTGATCAACTTTAGAATTCCAAACAGGGATCTCAGAAAAATTCTCCTCCACGACCCAGTCAAATATAATATCTGGGATAGCAGAGATAGCATCATTAATAGCTGGAAGTGTATGAATAACATCGCCCAAAGATGAAGTTTTTATCACCAGTACTCTTGTCATTAATTGGGAACCAGTTGTGATAGTTCTGAAATTACCTTGGTCGGAGATAAGTCATTAAGGCACTTCATACTCTTAATTGGACACTCTCTCTGAAAGCAAGGCCCACAGTCCACAGGAACAGATAACATAACTACTTTATTTCCCAAAGGTGGAGTAAAATTTGAAGAAGTGGATCCATATACCACCACCAAAGGTCGATTTAAAGCCGCAGCTATATGCATTAATCCTGAGTCGTTGCTCACTACGGCATCAGCAATGGAGAGCAAATCAATCACATCGCCTAATTTTGTGGCGCCAGCTAAGTTATAGCTATGCTCACGATAATTCAATGGCAAGCTATCAATAATTTTTTGCCCCACCCTCCTATCTTTCTCAGAACCTAGCAACCAAACCTGCCAGCCTTCAGCGATCTTATTAGCCGCCACTTCAGCGTAGTGCTCTTCAGGCCACTGCTTGGCAGGACCGAATTCTGCCCCTGGGCATAAAGCTAAAACTTTTCGTCCGCTCGGCAAGCTCAAGCGAGCCAAAAGTGCTGTCACATTCTGACTATCAGAAGACAAAGCTGGCAGTGGTACGCTGTCCGGTAACTCGGCGTTCTTATGTAAAGCAAGCGCAGCAAAACGTTGCACCATTAGGGGGTAAGAACCCTTGTCTAAATGACGAAGATCATTCAACAAGCCATAGCGCATTTCGCCTTTCCAGCCACTTCTATATGGGATTTTGGCAAACCAGGGAATTAATGCGGACTTCATTGAATTAGGCAGGATGATCGCCTGAGTATAATTTTCTAAGCGTAACTCAAGTCCAATTTTTCGTCGATTGGCCCACATAATACTTCCATGTCCAATAGGCATGTCAATCGCTCGGCGTACTTCCGGCATACGCTCTAATATTGGACGACTCCAGTTCGGAGCCAACACATCAATTAATACGCTTGGGTCTTGCTGCCTAAGCAACATAAACAACGACTGAGCCATCACCATGTCGCCTACCCATGATGGCCCAACAACCAAAACTTTTTTCCCTATTGCTTGATTTTTCGGTGCCATATTTTTACTAGCTATCATGGGCTTCCTAGGAAATTCTATGGTCACTTTCCTACAGGGGCAAGCCAATCCAAATGTTTGGCTATCCGGCCTCGAACCAAATCAAAATACTGCGACTGCATAAGTGTTGTGACAGGGCCCCGATGCCCAGCACCCAAAATTCGGCCATCCAGCTCTCTAATAGGAAGCACTTCTGCCGCAGTGCCTGTAAAGAACGCCTCATCTGCAATATACACTTCATCTCGAGTGATACGCTTTTCGATAACTTTATGGCCAGCTTCTTCGGCCAACTGCATGACAGTTTTACGCGTTATTCCATCGAGACAAGAGCTTAGTTCTGGAGTATAAACAGTTCCATTTTTAACAATAAAAACGTTTTCACCGCTGCCTTCAGCAATAAATCCCTCCACATCTAACATTAGGGCTTCTTCGCAGCCACAGTCTAAGGCTTCCCTTAATGCCAACATGGAGTTGATGTAGTTACCATTAGCCTTTGCTTTTGTCATAGCAATGTTTGGATGATGCCGAGTATATGAAGACGTGCGAACTTTAATGCCCTGCTCTAATGCTTCAGGGGACATGTATGATGGCCAATTCCAAGCTGCAACTATTACATGAACCTTAAGTCCTTCTGCACGCAAACCCATTCCCTCGGAACCAAGAAATACCATAGGGCGCAAATATGCCTGATGTAGTCCATTCTCACGAACCACGAGTTTGTGGGCTTCATTTAGTTGCTCCTTGGTATAAGGTATATTGATGTTTAAAATTTTTGCCGACCCATACAAACGATCAGTGTGCTCTTGCAGACGAAAAATGGCGGTACCTTGTTCTTCAGTTTCATATGCTCGAACGCCCTCAAAAACCCCCAAACCATAATGAAGCGTGTGGGTTAAAACGTGCACTTTAGCATCACGCCAAGGAACCATGTCACCATCAAACCAAATCCAGCCATCTCTATCGGCAAATGACATCTAATACTCCTACATAAAATATATTTTAATCAGACACGCTTATTATAAGCCTAGAAAATGAATTATAGCTCTCAACAATGCTCATAACAAAGCCATAGTCTTATGAAAAAAAATTTCTTACAGTAATTCTTGTTTGAGTAAAAATATTTTAAATTTCAAATTGGCTAGCTTGGCCGCTGTTGTTTATAACCTGCATTATTTATAATAGGGTCAATTACTTTTATTTTGATGCATTTTCAGACGTCTAAAAAAGAACTCCATGAAAGCTAACCATCAGATAGGCGATGCAAATACAGTGACCGAGCATGTGAAATTCCTCCGCGATACGTCCCCCTATATAAACACCCATAGGGGTAAAACTTTTGTGCTAGCCTTTAGCGGAGAGGCGGTGGGCCATGAAAATTTTGCCAACATAATTCTTGATATTGCTTTGCTACATAATCTGGGCATTAAGCTTGTCTTAGTGCATGGAGCTAAATCTCAATTAAATGACCGGCTAAAAATTTCTGGCTTCAACGAAAGATCCAGCAAGCAAACTGATGTTACCGACTCTACTGCTATGTCCTACCTAAAGGATGCAGTGGGAAACATAAGAATCAGTATCGAGGCAATGCTCTCTATCGGAGCGGTCAATTCCCCCATGCATGGCTCAAGAATACAAGTTGCAGGCGGTAATTTTATTACTGCAAAGCCAATAGGCATAAAGGATGGTGTGGACTTCCAGTATGCCGGTGAAATTCGAAAGGTTCATGAGGCAATTATTCAAAAGCAACTTAACGACGATGCTATCGTATTGCTTTCACCGATTGGTTATTCGCCTACGGGAGAAATATTCAACCTAAGCTATGAAGATGTAGCGGCACAAACTGCTGTTGCTCTAAATGCAGAAAAATTAATTATGTTCTGTCAAAACGAAGGTATTTTTGATCATCGCGGGGAGCTATTAAAAACCTTGTCTCTAAGTGAAGCGTCAGATCGCCTGAATCAAATAGATAAAGACTGGGAACAGCAACGCTCACTTAAGGCATGCTATCAAGCCTGCGAAAGCAACATCAGTCGTAGTCACATTATTAGCTATACTTCTAACGGGGCGCTTTTAGAAGAACTTTTCACTCGCGACGGAAGAGGCACTTTAATTTTAAAAAATAGCAACGAAATTATTCGACAAGCCACAATAGATGATATCGGAGGGCTTCTGAAATTAATTGCACCCCAAGAAGAAAAAGGGGCTTTAGTAAAGCGGTCTCGGGAACTATTAGAGCTAGAGATTTCAAAGTTTTCCATAATAGAACATACAGAAGGTACTATTATCTGTTGTTGTGCCCTCTATCCTTTAGATGATGGCGTTTCAGCAGAAATAGCATGCGTTGTAACACACCCTGAGTTTATGAACCAAGGCCACGCTAGCCGGTTATTGGGGTCTATAGAAAATAAAGCCTCTAAGATGGCAATCAGCCAATTGTTTGCCCTTACTGTTCACGCAAGTCACTGGTTTATGGAAAAAGGCTTTGCTAGCTCTTCTTTAGAAGAACTGCCCATAGAACGTCAATCTCTTTATAACTTCCAAAGAAACTCTAAGGTTTTCTGCAAAAAACTATAAAGATTACTGATCCCTTCGACTTCTCTCTGTTATTATTAAACTCTTTGTTGATGGTGTAGCTGTGAAGGCTTATGCCATGTTTGCTTCAAGTGCGAACAAGGGTGCCACAAAAGACCTTAATTTAAAATAAAACACTTTCTTGCGAACAACCCTCAAATTTTTTCTAGTACTTGAAAAAAGTAGGGTATTTCTCCTTGCTGTTCGGGCTCTTGACGACTTACTTCACGCCAAACCTCTTCATCAAATACAGGAAAAAAAGTATCTCCTTCAAGCGAGGCTTGCACTCGAGTGATATAAAGCCTGTCTGCCTGATCGATTGCTGTATTGTATATTTCAGAACCACCTATTATCATAACCTCCGGCATAGATGCATCCATCAATGATGCAATATTTTTTGCTTGATCTAAAGATGAAGCAACCTCGACACCACTAAAAGACCAGCTAGTATTGCGCGTAATCACGATGTTCAACCGACCAGGTAACGGCTTGCCAATCGAATCAAAAGTTTTTCTGCCCATTACGATAGGTTTTCCCATAGTAATAGATTTAAAATATTTCAAATCTCCTGGCAAATGCCAAGGTATGGTGTTATTTAGGCCTATAGTTCGATTATTGGCCATAGCTACAATTAGAGAGAGTCTCATTTTATTTTTCATTACACTGCCACTGGTGCTGGTATTGCAGG
>JBLIIR010000026.1:0-16189 GCA_047635255.1 Porticoccus sp.
ACAGAAAAGCAATGGAAGTGGATGGAATGCAATTAATCCGGAGTCAGTTGCTAGGATGCGCGCCCAAAACGAATTCAAAACTGGTCTGGATATTGCAAAATATACAGCAGATATAATGCGTAAAGACATGGCTGCCTACGATGCAGATTCCTCCAAATACACTCAATCACTAGGCTGCTGGCATGGTTTTATCGGTCAGCAAAAAATGATCTCCATCAAAAAACATTTTGCTGGAAATACAGATCGTCGTTATTTATACCTGTCTGGATGGATGGTTGCCGCTCTTCGGTCAGAGTTTGGCCCCCTTCCCGATCAATCAATGCATGAAAAAACATCAGTAGCCAGCCTCATTAAAGAACTTTATACCTTTTTACGTCAAGCTGATGCGCGTGAACTTGGTGGGCTATTCCGTCAACTTGATGCTGCGCGGAATACCGGCAATTCAGCCTTAGCTGAAGATATACAAGGGCAGGTTGACACACATAGAACACACGTTGTTCCTATTATTGCTGATATCGATGCTGGCTTTGGAAATGCTGAAGCTACGTATCTGATGGCAAAACAAATGATTGAAGCTGGGGCTTGCTGTATTCAGATTGAAAATCAGGTTTCTGACGAAAAACAATGCGGCCACCAAGACGGCAAAGTAACTGTCCCTCATGAGGACTTTCTTGCCAAAATACGTGCTGTGCGTTATGCATTTTTAGAGCTTGGGGTAGACAACGGAGTTATTGTTGCTCGCACTGACTCCTTGGGTGCTGGCCTAACTAAACAAATTGCTGTAACAAAAGAGCCTGGGGATTTAGGCGATCAGTACAATTCCTTTCTTGACTGCGAAGAAGTTTCTTTGAATTCAATGAAAAATGGTGATGTCATCCTTAATAGGGGTGGGAAGCTTTTGCGCCCCAAACGCCTTCCGTCTAATCTATTTCAGTTTAAAGAAGGAACAGGAGAGGCTCGCTGTGTACTAGACTGCATAAACTCTCTGCAAAATGGTGCAGACCTGATATGGATTGAAACTGAGAAGCCTCATATCGCTCAAATTGGTGCAATGGTCAATGCTATTAAAGAACAAGTTCCAGATGCAAAGCTTGTTTACAACAATAGTCCATCATTTAACTGGACATTAAATTTCCGCCAACAAATATACGATCTATGGCAGTCTAAAGGTAAGGATATTTCATCATACAATCGCGATGATCTCATGAGCATTAATTACGATGAAACCGCGTTAGCTGCAGAAGCAGATGAAAAAATACGTACGTTCCAGGCAGATGCGGCAAAAGAAGCGGGTATTTTCCATCATCTAATCACTCTGCCGACGTATCATACAGCAGCGCTTTCTACTGATAATCTAGCAAAAGATTATTTTGGAGACCAGGGCATGCTAGGTTATGTCGCTGGAGTGCAGCGAAAAGAGATACGCCAAGGTATTGCGTGCGTTAAGCATCAAAATATGGCTGGATCTGATATGGGTGATGACCATAAAGAATATTTTGCTGGTGAGGCTGCATTGAAAGCTTCAGGCAAAGACAACACCATGAATCAATTTTAATTGATTCATGGAGTAGCCGCATAAGGACAATAAAAAGGCTGCTTGCGCAGCCTTTTTATTGTCCTTGGTTAACTTTTAGTTATTCGGTCGCACTAGAAGATAAGGATGTCGAGGATACAATAATGCCATTATTGTCAGCATAGACGTATGCGCCAGGACTAAAGGTTACACCCCCAAATGTTATGGGAATATTTAGATCGCCAATACCACGTTTTTCAGTTTTTACTGGAATACTACCTATTGCCTGAATACCCAGATCCATTGCAACCAAAGCATCTACATCACGGACGCATCCATAGATTATTATACCTTCCCATCCATTTCTACATGCATCACCTGCAATCAAGTCCCCTAGTAATGCTCGACGCAATGAGCCTCCCCCGTCAACAATTAAAACTTTTCCATGACCCGGTTTCCCCGCATTTTCTTTAACTAGTGAATTATCTTCATAGCATTTTATTGTAACAATTTCTCCGCCAAAAGAATCTCTGCCCCCATAACTAGCCATCATGGGTTCTAAAGCATCTATCAGCTCAAAGTATTCATCACACAGATCGGGGGTTGAATAGTTCATATGTCCTCCTAAGGTCAAAAAAAACTGCCTTCTGCCAAGAAGTGTTTTTATCATTCTTTAATTTGCATAGTCTATTTTTTACTTTCTACGGCCTCCTGTAAAGACAAAGAGCCATAAAGCCTTATCATGATTGAAATTAAAAAGAAGTAACGTAAACTACTGCATCATGCAGAACGTTGAAATCATTAATCTCCCCTACCAGCAAAGCGCTGAAGATATTTTTGCATCAATTCGTCACTTGCCAGATGCCATATGGTTAGATGCAGGAAGGCCTGCCTACTCAAGTAGCCAGTTTGATATCATCACTGCGAGCCCATCAGTAGTTTTGGAAACAAGAGGGAAAGAAACTCAAATCATTACAACCCAAAGCACAACCATCTCCAGTGAAAATCCCTTTGATTTGTGTGAGCAGTTATTTTTATCGCTAAAAAAGACAGGACTGCGTTATGACGACTATCCGTTTATAGGCGGTCTGGCGGGTTATTTTGGTTATGACCTAGACCAACCCGTGCGAGATCAACCACCGAAACTCGATAGTCTTCCGGATATGAGGATTGGTCACTATCAATGGGCTTTAGTTCTAGACCATTTTTCTAAAAAATCTTGGCTATTTTTTAATGCTGATTGTTTGTCGTCATTAAGAAAAGAAGTAATAAAATGCATTAAAAATAAATCACAAAATATTGATAAAAAAGAAAAAAATATTTATAGAAATTTTATATCGACCACCAAGAAAGACTGCTACATGTCTGCTATTGCCAAAGTAAAAAACTATATTCTTGCTGGGGACTGCTATCAGGTTAACTACGCCCAACACTTTTCTGCAGAATTCAAAGCAGACAACTGGGAGCTCTACAAAGAATTACGCAGAAGCCTTCCAGCGCCATACAGTTGTTACTATCAATTAGGAGACTCAAAACAAGCAATCCTGAGCTTCTCGCCAGAGCGCTTTATAAAATTAGATGGAAATAAAGTGGAGACTAAGCCCATCAAAGGTACGATCAGGCGTGGGGTCACAGAAAAAGATGACATCCTTCAGATCAAAAAACTTATTAATAGCAAAAAAGACAAAGCTGAAAATCTAATGATTGTAGATCTATTGCGAAACGATCTAGGAAAATCTTGTATTCCTGGTTCAATACAAACGCCGAGATTATTCGAGATCGAGAGCTTTGAAAATGTTCACCATCTGGTAAGTACAATCACAGGCCTTATTCGCAAAAATGAAACACCCATAGCCCTACTTCGCCGCTGCTTTCCCGGCGGGTCTATCACGGGAGCACCAAAAAAAAGAGCTATGGAAATAATTGATGAGCTTGAGTCATGCAAGCGATCAGTTTACTGCGGAAGCATAGGCTACATAAGCATAACTGGAAAAATGGATACCAATATTGCCATACGCACCCTTGTATCTGATGGAGAACGTCTCCATTGTTGGGGAGGCGGAGGTATAGTTGCAGATTCAAATGCAGCAGACGAATATCAAGAAATATTTGATAAAATCAGCTTGCTGATAAAATCAAATACCATTCAAGAGACTAGCAATCAACCATAAGGGTCTGCAGTTAAACAACTGCGTCTCACAAACTCAAATTTCGATTGCTTGCTTTGATGAATTCTTTTTTTAGCGCTTCAAAGTCGTTTACTGCAGGAAATTGAGGAAATTCATCAATTACTTTTTTAGGAGCATGAAATAAAATTCCCACATCTGCTTCAGTAAGCATGGTGGTGTCATTATAAGAATCACCCACCGCAATAGTGCGGTAGTACATGCTCTTGAAACCTACAATTGCTTGGCGCTTAGGGTTGGCTTGCCGTAACGCATAGCCTGCTACATTATTATTTTCATCAACCTCTAGCGTGTGACAAAATAATGCTGGAAAATCCAGTTGCCTCATCAACGGTTGTGCAAACTCATAAAAAGTATCTGAAAGAATTACAACCTGAAAGCGCTCGCGCAACCAGTCTACAAAGTCTTTTGCCCCATCAAGCGGCGCCAAAGTTTCAATAACTTCCTGAATTTCAGTCAAACCAAGACCATTTTTTTTCAGGATATCCAGCCTATACCTCATCAACACATCGTAATCAGGCTCATCGCGCGTAGTTCTTTTGAGTTCATTAATGCCAGTTTTTTCAGAAAATGCGATCCAAATTTCTGGGATCAACACACCTTCCAGGTCCAAACATGCAATTTCCATAAACTATTCCTCAGTTAAGCAGCAAAAAGAAAACCATAATTCGTCACTTTATCCAGTTCAAGGAAGTAGCGTAATAAGCTCTCAGCAACACTAAAAGATAAAGCTGTTATAAAAAAATAATATATTAATCATACATCATCTGATTATTCTTCTTTAGTCCTAGCTCTGGTATCATTTCAACACTATTTATCTTTATAGGATATTAAATAATCCAATGTCAGATCAAATTTTACCAATAGTGGACATAGACCTGGAGCTTTCAGGGCAAACTCCAGAAGAAATCATGGCTTACGCTTTAAGTAAATTTAAAAATATTGCTATTTCTTTTAGCGGTGCTGAAGATGTAGTCCTGATAGACATGGCTCATAAGGTCTCTCCTGGAAAAGTTCAAGTTTTTTCTCTTGATACAGGAAGACTCCATCCAGAAACTTATCGATTTTTCGAAAAAGTTAGAGACTACTATTCAGTTGAAATTGACATAATGTTTCCAGATACAGTGGCGCTAAATAACCTAGTTCGCGAAAAAGGCTTATTCAGCTTCTATAATGATGACCACAAAGAATGCTGCGGTATTCGTAAAATAGGTCCATTGCGTCGTAAGCTTCTAACTTTAGATGCCTGGATTACAGGACAAAGGCGCGACCAAAGCCCAGGAACTCGATCTGCTATTCCCGTAATTCAGGATGACATGGCTTTTTCTCGCCCCCAAGAGAAGCTAGTGAAATTCAACCCTCTAGCAAACTGGACATCTCAGCAAGTGTGGACGTATATTCGCCAAAATAATTTGCCCTATAACGAGTTACATGACAAAGGCTTTATAAGTATTGGATGCGAGCCATGCACCAGACCTACAGGGCCAGGTCAGCATGAGAGAGAAGGTCGATGGTGGTGGGAGGAAGCAACTGCAAAAGAATGCGGTCTGCATGATGTTAATACAAAGAAATAAAAAACTATGTAAATACAGCTTGGTAACTTGCAGCTCAGGATATACACCATGAAAATCACCTTCGTGAAAAAAATCCAACTAGATGGAAATTTCTGTAAAAAATGCAAGGAAGTGCAAGATAAAATTAATGTTGCAGACCAAAATCAGTTCATAGATCAAGTGATAGTTGCTGACGAGCGCGACTCCAGCTCACCCGGAATGATTTTAGCAGCACTATACAGTGTGGATAGAGCGCCTTTTTTTATTGTTGAGAAGGAAGGCAGGCTGCCTGAAGTCTATACCGTATATTTCAAATTTGTAAAAGAGGTCTTGAATCAAAAAATTACAGAAGAAGATCAACTGAAAGAAATTCTTAATGATAATCCAGACCTAGATTTTCTTTAAAATCTTCAAGTAATTCAATTTTATCGTGACGATGTCCTAATGAATGCCTTTTATAAGAATAACAGCCAAAAAATATAAGAAACTATTACTTTGAAGTAATAGTTATAAGTTGGTAGAGTTGCCAGCCTTTCATGCAGATATGGAAACTTAAATACTGATGGACTTTCTACTATACGTGGCTTCAGGTGCTTTTGTTGGACTTGTTATAGGCATGACAGGCGTTGGCGGGGGTTCACTCATGACTCCTCTTCTCATCCTTTTTGGCATACCTTATAACGTAGCTATTGGAACAGATTTGCTTTACGCCTCCATTACCAAGTCGAGCGGAGTTATCGCGCACGCTCGACAAAAAAGCGTCCAGTGGGATCTGGTTGCATGTTTGGCTGCCGGAAGCATTCCAGCGTCAATCATCACCGTTATCTTCCTTAGTAAAGTATTTACCAATGCAGAAGGCTATCGACCGCTGTTAACCACAAGTCTTGGAGTGATGCTTGTGGTTACCGCTTTAGTCATATTATTCAATCGATTTTTAAAGGATGCATCTGATAAACCACACGGTACGGTGGGTTCTTTTTTTCAAAGGCATACAAAAAAGATAACTTTTAGCGTTGGTGTTATTTTAGGAGTTTTTGTGACTCTATCTTCGGTTGGTGCTGGTGCTTTTTGCGCCGCTCTTCTAATGATTTTGTACCCTAGATTGCCTGCATTGCGTGTAATAGGAACAGATATTGCTCACGCAGTTCCTTTAACCTTAATAGCAGGACTAAGCCATTTATTCCTGCTAGGTAATGTTGACCTAGTTTTATTGGCAAGCCTACTAGTAGGCTCATTACCTGCCATTCATCTAGGGACAAAGCTAGCAGCAAAAATTCCCAGCCATGTCCTGCAACCAATTTTAGCCTCAATTTTGCTAGGAATAGGGGTTAAATTCATAATATTTTGATACAAATGAGTTAGCTGTTTTCTTCATTAGCAATACCGTGAGGAACATGTCCTGTAGCAACATGAGACTTGGCTGAATCACAATGTTTTTGCTGGTCGTCAAAAAATACATCTGCGCCATAAGACTTCAGGAATTGACCCTTATCTAAACCACCAAGAAACAATGACTCATCAATACGAATATCCCAAGCCCTAAGGGTCCTTATTACCCGCTCATGCGCTGGAGCAGATCGGGCGGTAACCAAGGCAGTCCTGATAGGACAGGTTTTCTCTGAAAATTCTGCTTGTAGCGCTTGTAGCGCATAAAGAAAATTCTTAAAAGGGCCGCCATCCATTGGATGCCTTGCGGATACTTTTTCATTTTTTGTAAAAGCATCAAGCCCATCTTGTTTGTATATTCTCTCTGATGCGTCAGAAAACAACACAGCGTCACCATCAAATGCAAAGCGAATTTCGTCTCCAGGTTTTTCTTTCACGTTAGAGGCTATCAGTGTTGCGGCTGCCACTCCGCTACGCAGAGCGTTACGGACATCTTCTGCATTGTTTGACAAAAAAAGATGACATCCAAAAGCTGCTACATAGCGATACGGACTTTCGCCCCCGCAAAAAGCTGCACGAGTAATATTCAGCTGGTAGTGCTCTATGGAATTAAATACTCGTAAGCCGGAGTCTGCAGAATTTCTAGACAAAAGTATAACTTCCACTCTAGGCTCCCCACCTAGATTTTCATTTATACTTAATAATTTTTTGACAAGAGGAAAAGCTTCGCCTGGCTCAAGAATTTCATCTTCATGTTCAACTTGATATTTGAAGTAAGCATCAAGGCCATGTTCTTGATAGACCTTATGACTTTGATCCAAGTTGAACAATGCTCGGGAGGAAATTGCTATTACTAGCTTATCACCAAAATTTACTGGCACTTTATATGCACCCTCAGCTCAATTCTAAGAAAAATTTTTCTTCAGAACGACAGAGAAATAGCCGCCAAAAACTACATTCGATCCGAATACTTATAACTAAAATAGCACCTAAGTAGCCATATATCCACGAAATTAAAGCCGCAAAGGTGACCTTAAATTAATTAGATTTTTTTTATGGTTCCCTTTGGAAGCACAGCATGCACTGAAGCTCTTTGAAATTTCAACTCAACATTATTAGCAGCCTGAATTGTAATATATTCTTCGTCTAGCGAAGATATTTTTCCAAGCAACCCACTATTCATAACAATTTCATCACCCTTAGTTAATGATGCCGCTAGCTCCTTGTGTTCTTTTGCTCTCTTTTTTTGAGGGCGGATAATAAGAAAATACATAAACGCAAATAAGCCGGCAAACATCAAGAGCGTATAGAGAGGGTTCTGCTCTTGCGCTACGGGTACAGGGGCTGCAAGTACAGTCTGGAGAAGATCTAATGACATTGAATTTCCTTAATTGGTAATTTGGGTTATGTTGAGCCAAGCACTTTCATGACTGCCTGAAAATTTTTGGATCCGTTAAGATAAATTATTTTTTATCCATAATAATACATCCTGGTGATGTGTTTTAGTATTAACTTTATCCATCACTAGTGATATCTTTCCAGCTTTATCAATAATAAATGTTTTCCTTAGAACCCCCATGTACTCTCGACCCATAAATTTTTTCATGTCCCAGCATCCATAAGACTCAGTCACAGCATGGTCTTCATCTGACAACAGATTAAAATTTAACTCCTGCTTCTCCTCAAAACGCGCAAGTTTTGCGAATGCATCAGGGCTAATGCCTAGCACTGCAGTATCAAGATCATGAAATTCGGATGCGCTATCTCTTATCCCACATGCCTGAACAGTACATCCTGGCGTCATTGCTTTTGGATAAAAATATAAGACAACATTTTTTTTGCCATTAAATTCAGCAAGTGAAATATTTTCGCCGCGCTGATTTGGCAGATTAAAGCTTGGCGCCTGTTCTTCTACTCTTAGGGAATTCATACCCCCACCTCTTCTATGGATTGGTTTTTTGAAGCCTTCTTATCTTAACGGTTATCCAAAAAAATTCATGCAATATTTCACATGCTTAACCAGTAGCAATTAAAATAAAATTTATTGATTGATTGGAAAACAAAAAAGCGCCCTATTTGGCGCTTTTTTTAAAAAAAAAAGCAAATATTACGGCAATAAGCGCTTAACTCCGTCTCTTTCTTCAATCAACTCCTGCTCAGTGGCAGTCATTTTTGATCGCGAGAACTCGTTAATTTCTAATCCTTGAACAATTTTCCAATCGCCATTTTTGCAAACACAGGGGAAAGAGTATATAAGTCCTTCAGTAATGTCATAACTTCCGTCACTAAAGACACCCATACTTACCCAATCATCAGCTGGCGTCCCAAGCGCCCAATCACGCATATGGTCTATCGCAGCGTTGGCAGCAGAGGCAGCAGAGGAGGCACCTCGTGCCTTAATTATAGCTGCCCCTCGTTGTTGCACAGTTGGGATAAAATCCTCCTCATACCACGCCTGATCAATAAGATTCATAGCCGCTTCACCCGAAATCTTAACTTGATGAAGGTCTGGATATTGAGTGGCAGAATGGTTGCCCCAAACTAGCATATTGGTAACATCGTTAATCGTCTTACCTGTTTTTTGTGCAATTTGTGTTTTAGCTCGATTGTGATCAAGTCGCATCATAGCTGTGAATTGTCGTGGATCAATATTGGGGGCATTTCTTTGCGCAATCAAGGCATTGGTGTTTGCGGGATTGCCAACAACTAATACCTTAATATCTTTTGAAGCGTTATCACTAATAGCTTTGCCTTGCACGGAAAATATAGCCGCATTTGCTTCAAGCAGATCTTTTCTTTCCATTCCTGGGCCGCGAGGACGAGCACCCACTAGTAATGCGTAATCTGCATCCTTGAAAGCAACATTAGGATCATCTGTACACACCATACCTGCGAGCTGAGAAAAAGCGCAATCGTCTAATTCCATAGCTACACCTTTTAAGGCTTCTAAGGCTGGGGTGATTTCCAGCATTTGCAAAATTACAGGCTGATGCTCACCAAGCATTTGCCCAGATGCAATTCGGAAAAGCAAGGAGTAGCTAATTTGACCAGCGGCTCCAGTAACAGCTACACGAACAGGTGCCTTCACAATATTTCTCCATTTCTAATTAGAATAATAATGGTGGGCATTATAAGGAAATACTACAAAATTTCACTAAATTTTTATATCAATACGCTCAAACTCAATAACTTGATTTACCGGAATAGAGACATAATCGTAACTGTAGTAGTCATCTGTCAGATGACTACCATTCCATATAATAATATCCAAATCAATCGTTCTTGGTCCGGCTTTATTTAAGCCTCTCTCGCGACCCATGCGATCTTCTATAGACTTCAAGTATACATTGAACTCTTCATAATCGAGAGGCGTGGCAACCAAGAATGCTGTATTAAGAAAATTAGGCTGCTCCAGATACCCAACAGGATCAGTCTCAATAATGTCAGCAGAATAAATAAATTTTGCCTCTTTAGACAAAATATTTTGTGATTTTTTAATATTTGACGAGGGGTTGATATTCGATCCCACTGAAATAACTACCTGGTTGAGTTTAGTTAACGTCATTTCTACAATTCTTCTTTTTTATTAAACTGTTCTGCATTTAAACCTTGGTGATTGATGCCCTCTCCTCCATCAACTGTAAGAACTTGCCCTGTCACAAATTCATTTGCCAGTAGATAGTTCATTGCCCTTAAAAGATGATCAACCCTGCCTTGCATCTTTAGAGGTATTCCTTCAATCCTCCACGCCAGATAGTCTGAGGTTCTCTCGCTTCCGGGTAAAATAACTCCTGGAGCTATAGCATTTACACGAACATGCGGTGCATATTCAATAGCGGCAAGGCGAGTAAACTCAGCAAGGGATTTTTTTGAAAGGAGGTATGCGGCATAACTGTACTGCTGAAACGAGACTTTGTTATCTAAAATATTTATAACGACGCCCCTAGGGTCGGACCTGAGAACGCAGCCCTTTACAAAAGCTTGGGTGAGTAAAAAAGGTGCAAAAAAATTAACTGTAAACTGTTTTTGCAGCATCTCAATATCTGTATTGCTAATTGTTGCCGCATCGTAAACTGAAGCACTATTAATTAAGACAGTTAAATTTGGATGGGATTCCAGTACGTTGCTTATAAGCTCCCCAGGATTAGGCTCAGATAAATCTGCCTGAAAGGTAGTGCACACAACACCCAGGCTCTCAATATTTTTTGCAGCTAAATCTGCGGCAGAAGCAGAGCCGTTATAATGCAAAGCAATATCGTAGCCCGCTTGAGCTAAAGAATTTGCAAAAGACAAGCCTAGCCTGGTGGCGCCACCGGTAACCAATGCTGCTGGGCGTATGGTGTTTTTCATCTTGGATGCAGCCTAGTTGTGGATACTTTATGCAAGCATATCTCTATTTCAGCAATATTGCAGTCCCTGTATTACGGTATTTGGCCCACTAAGTTTTTAGACTGCCTAGGAAATTCTATAAATTTAAATTTTTAAGAGGCTTATGTCTAGCCAACTTTGATACAATAGTGTATCAATCCACCCATAAAAAAATGAAGGCCTAATGTTTTTTTTACTACGACTAGCTGTAATTATCCAAGCAACGTGGCTCAGCCCTCTATCGATAGCTGAGAATATTGCTCAGATCGACAAGAACAGCGTTATCTTTAGCTCTAATCAGGCCGAAACAACTGCTGATATTATAAAAAAACTGACAACTCAACACTTTCAGAAGCAACCCATAGATGATGCCCTTTCACAAAATTTATTAATCCAATATCTTGAGCTCCTAGATCCCACAAAAAGCTATTTCCTTCAAGAAGACATAAACGAATTTCAGAAATGGAAATTTAAGTTAGATGACCTACTAAAATCTGGGGATCTTAGTCCTGGATTTTTTATATATAAGCGCTATCAGCAAAGAGCATCAAAGCGACTTCAAAAAAATATCGCCCTGCTTGAGAGTGGGTTTATATTTGATCTAAGCAAAGATGAGTCTTTATCAATCGATATAGAAACTAATAAATGGCAAGACTCCACAAAGGACTCCGATAATTACTGGCGCAAAAAAACCAAGGAAGCATATCTTCGGCTAAAGCTAAACGACAAAGATCCGGAAGAAGCTAGAAAACTTCTCATGAAACGATACGCTAATCTTAAAAAACGTATCTATCAAAGCAATAGCGAAGATATTTTTCAGCTCTATATGAACGCGCTAACCAGTCTTTTTGATCCGCATACATCTTATCTGTCCCCAAGATCGATGGAGAATTTTCGAATCTCACTGTCTCTATCACTCACAGGTATTGGAGCTGTTCTTGAGTTAGACGGAGAGCACACAACCATTGTAAATGTTATTAAAGGCGGTCCCGCTGACAAACAAGGCATTCTTAAGACTGGCGATAAAATTGTTGCTGTAGCGCAAAACAAACAAGATTTTATTGATGTAGTTGGCTGGCGACTTGATGATGTTGTTGAATTGATCCGAGGAAAGAAAAACAGTCTTGTAAGACTAGAAATTGTTCCGGCGAAAGGCAGCATAATAGGTGCTAATCAAACAATTGAGATTGTGAGAGATAAAATACAACTTGAAGAACAAGCAGCCAAATCCGAAATAATTGAAGTTCCTACAACTGTAGACGGGAAGGATCATATCTATAAAATTGGTGTAATTGAGATCCCTGCTTTTTATCTCGACGTGGAGGCGCTTTACAGTAATGACCCTGATTTTAAAAGCACAACCAAAGATGTTGTGCGACTCATCAATGAACTGCATACAGAAAAAAATGTAGATGGTTTCATCCTTGACTTAAGAAATAATGGTGGTGGATTTCTTCAAGAAGCAACAATGTTAACTGATTTATTTATTGGCAAAGGTCCTGTTGTCCAGGTAAAAAATGCTGACAATTTTACTTCCCGGACTCACCAATCAAGGTCTAGCATTTATTACAATGGACCTTTATTGGTTTTAATCAATCGGTTGAGTGCGTCAGCTTCTGAAATTTTTGCTGGAGCAATACAAGACTACAACAGAGGGCTTATTGTCGGCTCTAAAAGTTATGGCAAAGGGACAGTTCAAATCCAGCTACCCTTAAAAGAGGGTCAAATAAAGCTCACTGAGTCTAAATTTTATCGTGTTTCTGGCGAAAGCACTCAACTTCTTGGCATCACTCCAGATATTGAACTACCCTCTCCCTATGATATCGAAAGAGTCGGCGAGAGCGCCCTAAAAAATGCTTTGCCTTGGGATACCATTGCTCCAGCAAAGCATAGCATTTATTGGAGCGGCCTCTTAAAAAACCCTCCAATAGATATTTTGCGACGCTCGCACCACAAAAGACTCTTAGAGGACCCTGATCTAATTTACCTAAAAGAGGAACTAGATCTCATAAAAGAACGCTCATCGATCAAAGAACTCTCCTTGAATGAAAAGAAACGAAAAATTCAATCACAGGAATATGACAACGATTTGCTAGCAATAGAAAATAAGAGGCGCGCAGCCAAACAACAGAAAAATTACTCATCTATAGAAGAGTGGCGCTCTGAAAAAAATGCAAGCAAGGACAAAAACAAAGATGAGGATCAGCGTCCTCTGTCAGAGAAAGATTTAATACTCTATGAGGCTGGTAATATCTTTGCAGATTATTTGAATCACATATTTTTTTCTTCAGGAAAGCAAGCAAGAGCACATTAATAAATATGAAAATTATGTCTTTTAATGCCAATGGACTGAGAGCCAGAATAAGTCAGCTAAAAGCTATTATCAGTAGCCATGAGCCAGACATTATTGGCCTACAAGAAACCAAGGTTTCCAATGAAGAATTCCCAGTAAAAGATATACAAGAATTAGGCTATGACGTCACCTTTCACGGACAAAAAGGTCACTACGGCGTAGCGCTTCTCTATCGATTGCCAATAATTAATAGCGATAAGGGGTTTCCTCATGATAATAATGAAAATCAAAAACGTTTAATCACTGGAGAATTTAAGTTTCAAAACAAGAAAATAAGCGTTTTGAATGGATATTTTCCTCAAGGAGAGTCCCGTTCGCATAATCAAAAATTTCCATATAAACAAAAATTCTATTCTGATCTCGCAGACCATCTTGCATTCAAATACAACCCTAACGATCTCTTGCTTGTTATGGGTGACATGAATGTAGCGCCAATGGATTTAGATATCGGCATAGGAAATGAAAATAAAAAACGTTGGTTGCGCACAGGGAAGTGCTGCTTTCTTCCTGAAGAAAGGGAGTGGTTGCAAAGATTGCAAAAATGGGGTCTAACCGATACCTATCAATATTTTCACCCAAAAGAAACCAACAGGTATAGTTGGTTTGATTATCGCAGTCGTGGATTTGAAATGGAGCCTAAGCGCGGATTGAGAATTGATTTAATTTTAACTTCCAAATCACTAACCAAAATGATAGCTAGCGCAGGAATTGATCACACGGCAAGAGCGATGGACAAGCCATCAGATCATTGTCCGGTCTGGATTTCACTAAAGACCTAGCTTGTATATTCTGATAACTTGCCATCAATCTCTTGCATCGCATCAAACAAGTCTGCTACCAAGCCGTAATCTGCAACCTGAAAAATAGGAGCATCGGGATCTTTGTTGACCGCAACAATTACCTTGCTGTCTTTCATCCCCGCCAAATGCTGGATAGCGCCAGAAATTCCCACAGCAATGTAAAGCTCTGGAGCAACAATTTTTCCGGTCTGCCCCACCTGCATATCATTAGGAACAAAGCCTGCATCGACTGCAGCCCTTGATGCTCCAACTGCAGCTCCTAGCTGATCAGCAATTTTTTCTAGCAAACCAAAGCTCTCGCTGCTTCCCATCCCTCGACCGCCAGAAATGACAATTTTTGCCGACGTTAACTCTGGTCTTTCCGAAATAGCCAAGTCATTTCTAATGAGCTCTGATTTCTCGAAATCATGAACACTGCTAAGAGCTTCAACTAGCGCAGAACCGCCTTCGGAAGCAGCCGTGTTAAAAGCCGTTGTTCTAATTGTCATTAACTTAATTACGTCATTACTTTTGACTGTTGCGATGATATTTCCTGCATATATAGGGCGCCTAAAGGTATCTTCAGCTTCAACGGTTATGACATCGGAAATTGACTGCACGTCAATCAATGCAGCCGCGCGAGGAATAATATTTTTTCCTGTAGTTGTCGAAGACATTAATACATGCGAATACTCAGATGCAATTTCTGCGATTAATGGGGCAACATTCTCTGCAAGTTGATTGGCATAGACTTTATTATCTGCAAGGCGAATCCTTTTGATTCCTGGGATACATGAAGCCTCGGTGGAAACTGCCTTGCAACCAAAACCAGCCACCAAGATATCAATACTATCGCCTAGAACTTGAGCTGCAGTAACAGCATTAAGTGTTGTTGTCTTTAAGTTCTTGTTGTCATGCTCTGCAATAACTAGTATAGCCATTATATAACCTTCGCTTCATTTTTTAATTTATCTAGCAATTCATCCACGCTGCGCACTTTAACTCCTTCAGGGCGTCCCACAGGAGCACTAACGCTCACAATAGAAACACGCGGAGTGATATCAACACCCAGTTCTTCTGCTGTTGTTTCACGAATAGGCTTCTGCTTCGCTTTCATTATATTTGGAAGGGAGGCATATCTCGGTACATTTAATCTAAGATCCGTAGTCACAACAGCAGGCAAGGCAAGCTTAATTGTTTGAAGGCCTCCATCAATTTCTCGAGTCACAAAAACACTACCATTATCGATAACCACCTCAGAGGCAAATGTTCCTTGCGGGTACCCCGCCAATGCAGCTAACATTTGTCCTGTTTGGTTGTTCTCGCCATCTATCGACTGTTTCCCCATCAATATAAGATCAGGTTTTTCTTCATCGCAAACGATCTTCAAGCATTTTGCAATCGCTAAGGGTTCGATTTCTATCATCTCTTCAATCTTAACTAAAATTCCCCTATCTGCACCCATGGCTAATGCAGCACGAATCTGCTCCTGCGCCTTCTGAGGCCCCAAGGATATAACAATAATTTCCGTAACGGCGCCCTTCTCCTTGAGTCGAACAGCCTCTTCTACGGCAATCTCACAAAAAGGATTCATCGACATTTTTAAATTATTAAGATCAACACCCGAACCATCAGGGTTAGGTCTAACTTTAATGTTGTAGTCTACAGCACGCTTAATAGCAACCAACACCTTCATGGCAAAATCCTTTGATATCTTTCAAAAATTACAGCCTCTACTATACCTACACCTTAAAAAACTACAATCTTGCGACTTAACGGTCGTGCCGGTTCGATTCCGGCTCCAGGCACCATCTTTTATTCTGATAAATCAATACTTTATACAAAATCTCTTTAGTTCCCTGCCTTAAGTTACGTCTTTGTTTTTTATAAAGTAGGCATATAGTAGACAGGTGGATGACACGGTGTGAAAAACTGGCTCATCGTCATAGCTGTCTAGATCTCCACAGCTGTAAATCTTATGTTCGCCTAAAACCACCATTTGGGTGATTCATTCCAGGCCAGCGTTTAGATCATTAATAGTGAACGTTTTG
>JBLIIR010000027.1:0-16052 GCA_047635255.1 Porticoccus sp.
TTACGATGAAGGAATATTTGGCATTCAGTTAAAAGATATTCGGCACATGAAAATTCTAACTACTACTAAAAAGAGATTCTCATGAAACATTTAATAGAAGAAAAGGCTCTGTAGGTGAAAATCTACCCTTATTTTGAGCAGGCTTTGATATTAAAGCGCTATAAGAGATTTATGGTTGATATAAGACTTGTTGATGGAGAAGAGATGACAATTCACTGCCCTAATACTGGATCCATGAAGAATTGCTGGGTTGAGGGCGGGCTATGTTGGTTTTCTCGAACCGATAAACCACATCGAAAACTCCTCGGTACTTTGGAGTTAACAGTGACCTCAGAGGGGTTTTTGTGCGGGATTAACACGCAGCGCTCTAATCATTTAGTAAGAGAAGGTATCGAATGCGGAGTAATTAAGGAACTGCAAGGCTATGAAGACATTCGTGCGGAAGTAAAGTATGGAAGTGAAAAAAGTCGTATTGATTTTCTTCTCAGTAAAGCGGGCCAAGATTGCTATGTGGAGGTCAAAAATGTGACGTTTGGTATTGGGGGCGGACGCGTCCTATTTCCTGATGCTGTTACTGAAAGAGGGGTCAAACACCTACGAGAACTAATCAAGATGGTGGGTCAGGGGCATCGCTCCATGCTAGTTTTTTGTGTGCAGCATGCTGGTGCTAAAACCGTAGGATTAGCTGATGAGATAGACCCTTATTACGCTCAGGTAATGCAACAGGCTCTTTCTGCAGGTGTCGAGGTGATTGCTTATAATTGTAGGCTGTCGCCAGAGGAAATTGCAGTAGAGAAACGCTTACCTTTTATACTGTAGTTCAACCCCAATGGAATCTATTTATACTTGATGTCCAGGCGGGATTCTATCTCCGCGAGTTGCGCCTCTATATTTTCGAGCTGCTCCCGAGTGCGGTGCAGTACCGCTCGTTGCGCATCAAATTCATCTCGCGTCACTAGGTCCAGTTTATCAAAAGTAGCTTGCGCAGCTGCACGCATTTTTTGTTGGACTTCTTTGCTTAGTGTCTCAGCACCTGGCGCTAAAACATTATTAAATTGATGTAGAAACTGATCGAGCAATTCATTTGGCTTCATATCTATTCCTCTAGATGGTAATACGTTGCGCTAGTTTAATCTGAAATTTACTTTATGTGCAAAAACTATGCTGATGAGATTCCGTACCAGAGAGCCTTTGTTTCGGTGCAATCTTCTTATGAGGCTATTTAGAGCGCCCCAATTTGGTGCAATTGATTGGCACGTTCCTTGATTTTTGCTTGTGTTTTCTATGTTTGTAAATTTTGGCACGTTATATGCATTACTTATTATGTAACACTCAGTAAGTTACTAATTAAAACTTTAATTGGGGAAATAAAGCATGAAACTATTCAAAAAAACACTCACCTTAACTGCATTAGCGTTAGCTGTGCCAATGGCGGCACAAGCTTATGAGACATCGGCAAATGTCACATTAGCTACTGACTATAAATTTCGCGGTATCTCTCAAAATAACACAGGACCAGCATTACAAGGCGGATTCGACATTTCTTTTGATAATGGTCTCTATTTAGGTACTTGGGCTTCAACAGTTGATTTTGAGCTAGCTGGAAACGCAGATCCTGAGATGGAGCTAGACTACTACGGTGGTTATGGTGGCAACCTCACAGAAGAAATTTCTTATGATGTGGGTGTCATCTATTATGATTATCCAGGCTCTAGTCCTACAAACTTTACTTCTGGCGACTATAACAAAGATCGTGACCTTGATTATGTAGAAATATACGGAAGTCTTGGATATAAAGATTTTACCTTAGGCTACGCTTACTCTGATGACTATTGGCAGGAAACAGGTGAGTTTAATTATGTCTACGTCGATTATAGTTACAGCCTTCCGTCAGACTTCAGCTTAGATCTTCACGTGGGATTCAATGACTTCGCAAATGCCGGAGATGACTCTAACCTTAGTGATTCAAACGAAGCATTTTTGGGTGATAATGAAGATAGCTACACAGACTACTCTGTCACAATCGGTAAATCTATGTTTGGTCTAGACTTTGCGCTTAGCTTTGTTGATACAGACATTGGCTCTAAAGAATGTTGGGGCAGCGATTGGTGTGATAGCTCAGCAATATTTTCAGTGAGCAAAAGCATGTAATTAAACGAATGGCGTTTTCTGTAACTACAGAAAACGCCATCTTTCTTAATGAAGGAGAAATGTGATGAAGATGATTACAGCAATTGTTAAACCCTTCAAGCTAGACGATGTGCGAGAGGCGTTGTCTGTCCTGGGCGTACAGGGCGTTACAGTATCTGAAGTGAAGGGATTTGGTCGTCAAAAAGGCCATACAGAGCTTTATCGTGGTGCTGAGTATGTTGTTGATTTTTTGCCGAAGGTGAAAATCGAAGTGGCTGTTTCTGATGAGATGGTAGATGGAGCAGTGGAAGCCATTACTACTGCAGCTCATACCGGAAAAATTGGCGATGGAAAAATATTTATTACCAGCATAGAACAGACAATACGTATTCGTACTGGTGAAACTGGTGCGGAAGCACTTTAACTAACAGGAGAGATAAAATGAGTCCTGAATTAATTGAAGTAAAATATGCACTGGATACGTTCTACTTCCTTATATGTGGTGCATTAGTTATGTGGATGGCTGCGGGCTTTACCATGCTAGAAGCTGGCTTGGTTCGCGCTAAAAGCACTACTGAAATCTTAACCAAAAACGTAGCGCTGTACTCTATTTCATGTGTTATGTATTTAGTGATGGGCTATGCAATTATGTATGGCGGAAGTGAAGGCGGATATCTCCCGAATGTCTGGTTTGGAAATATAATTTCAAACTCTACAGCTGAAGAAGTATTAGCTAGCAATGGTGACATTTACTACTCTGGTGCGTCAGACTTCTTTTTCCAGGTGGTCTTTGTTGCAACTGCAATGTCGATCGTTTCGGGTGCTGTCGCTGAGCGTATGAAGCTTTGGTCATTTTTGTTGTTCGCTGTAGTATTGACTGGGTTTATTTATCCAATGCAAGGTATGTGGAAATGGGGCGGCGGATTTCTTGATGCAGCCGGCTTCCAAGATTTTGCAGGTTCTGGAGTAGTGCATCTTTGTGGCGCAACAGCTGCTATTGCTGGCGTGATGCTGCTTGGGGCACGTAAAGGAAAATATACGTCAGATGGCAAGGTAAACGCTATTCCCGGATCTAATTTACCCTTAGCTGCTATTGGTATGTTTATCTTATGGATGGGCTGGTTTGGTTTCAACGGTGGATCGGAGCTAAAAGTTTCTGATATCGGTGAAGCTAATGCTGTAGCTGATATCTTTGTAAACACTAATGCTGCTGCTGCTGGCGGGTTATTAGCTGCTCTGGTTACCTCTCAATTGTTGTTTGGTAAGGCAGACCTAACGATGGCTATCAACGGTGCTTTAGCTGGTCTGGTTGCGATCACAGCTGAGCCACTCGCTTGGACTGCTGGTTATGCAACACTTATTGGTGCTATCGGTGGAATCATTGTTGTGTTCTCAGTCATCCTCATGGATAAAATTAAAATTGACGATCCTGTAGGAGCTATCTCTGTCCATGGTGTGGTAGGCATCTGGGGTCTTTTAGCAGTCTGTTTGTCCGCCAATGAGACCGCTACGTTAATGGGCCAGTTGACCGGCATAGTTGTCATTGCTGCTTGGACTTTTGTTACAAGCTTTATCGTTTGGTCTATTATCAAGGCAGTAATCGGTATACGTGTGACTGAACAGGAAGAAGTTGATGGTGTAGATGCAAGTGAATGTGGCTTAGCAGCTTATCCGGAATTTGTGAAGTAAACTTTTAGCTACGCACTTCAGGTAGTTAAAAAAAGAGAAAAGGGGGAGATGTCATGCATCTTTCCTTTTTTTATTTGCAATAAACTAGGGTTGTATGACAGTATTTAGTTAATTCAGACCGTTTAAAAAACTACGTGAATCGAGAGTGCAGTGCTTTAATGAAAAGAGTATCTTTTTATTATGTATGTAAAAAACCACACCAAGATTACTAGGATGGCCATATGAAGCTTATTACCGCAATTGTTAAACCTTTTAAATTAGATGATGTGCGTCAAGCGCTTGCTGATCTTGGGGTGCAGGGCATCACGGTCTCTGAAGTTAAGGGCTTCGGACGCCAGAAGGGTCATACAGAACTTTATCGAGGCGCAGAGTATATAGTTGATTTCTTGCCTAAGATGAAACTAGAAATTGCCGTAGATGACGATCAAGTAGACTCTGTCATTGAATCTATTTCTAAGTCAGCTCATACGGGAAAAATAGGTGATGGAAAAGTATTTGTTACTTCGCTTGAGCAGGTGATCCGTATTCGGACAGGTGAAACTGGTAGCGAGGCGATATAAAAGAAGGGTTTTATTTCTAGAGATTAACTACCTTTCTTTCTTCCAGCCCTCGGATGGGCTTTATCATAGACCTTTGCAAGATGCTGGAAGTCTAGATGAGTATAGACCTGAGTTGTTGATATATTTTGGTGGCCCAATAGTTCTTGTACTGCGCGCAAGTCACCACTTGACTCAAGCAAGTGACTGGCAAACGAGTGACGCAGCATATGCGGATGAACTTTGCCTTGCATTCCCTGCCGTACACTAATTTTTTTCAGCCTGTCTTGAATGCTTCTTGGGGAAAGACGTCTCCCTTGTAAACTGAGAAACATCGCCTGCAAGCCGGTTGAATTTAACTCTTGACGGTGTTGTAGCCAGCACTTTACTGCCTTCAAGGCTTGACTGCCAACAGGTAGTTGCCGAGTTTTCCTTCCTTTGCCGGTTACGGTAATAGTTGCTTCCTTTAAGTCGATGTCCGTGAGGTTCAGGTCCGTCAGCTCAGCGAGCCTTAATCCTGAAGAGTATAGTAATTCAATTATGGCGTGATCTCTATAGTCGATCCAGCTGGTTGCACCAAGCGATAAAAATTGATTTACCTGATCTACATCTAAAGTTTTCGGTAATTTTTTTGGCGACTTTGGCGCAGCAATACCATCTGCAGGGTTAAGTGAAACCCATTGATTTTTTAGCCCATAGTTAAAAAACGTACGAAGTGAGGACAACCATCTTTGAATACTTCGACCACCCAGACCTTTTCTGTGCAAAGTCATTAGGCATTCTCTTATATTTTGGCTATCTAGCTGTTCGGGCTCCATCAGCGATTTCTTGGAGCACCAAAGGGTAAGTTTTTTGAGGTCGCGCGTGTAGTTGCTGGTAGTATGAGGCGATAAACGACGCTCTGTTCGGAGATGTTGTTCGAATTCCTTGATCCGCTGGTTCAGAGAAAGATTCATTGTTTAAGATGGCTAAGGTTTGTTTAACATAACAGGAATGAGCTGACTCAGAACTTCAGCGATTTGGTTAAAAAATAAGGTATCTATAGCGTTATTGTAATAGTTTGAGTCAGAACTCCCGATCGCAAGGATTCCAAAAACTGACCCGTCAGAGAGGGTTGCTACGGCTGTAGATTGTATTTCCTTGCTTTTACCTTCAAAGAGAAAATGCAGCTCATTATTGGTTAATATCCCAGAAAGAGGCGCTTTTTTTTCTAGCAAAGAGCCTACCTGAAGTTTTGCCTCTTTCATGGCAATAATTCTTGCATGAGGGGTTGGCGTCAAGCCGCGCTCGTCAAATAAGACAAGTTGATGGAATTCAACTTGAAAATCAGTACTAAGACTTTTAGATAGAGCATCAATAACCGCAGTTAAGTTAGCAGCCGAAATAAGTGAGACTATTAATCGTGAGGTTTTTTTAAACAATTGTTCGTTATCTTGAGCTCTGCTCAACAAACCAGAAATATGGTTTGATAGCTCAAGGTCGCGCTTTCTTAATAGCGCAATCTGGCGCTCAATGAGTGAAATTGCTCCTCCGTTTTTGTGTGGGAGAGAGATAAGCTTTAATATATCTGGGTTATCATCAAAGAAAGTTGGATTAGCTTGGAGATAATCTTTGATTATCGCAGGACTTAGAATTCTATGATTTTTCGATTTATCGGAAGATGTAGTCATACGTCTATCTGCCCTTGGTACACCGAGTTTGCTGGACCAGTCATAATGACTGGATGACCATCACCTAGCCATTCAATAGTCAGGCTGCCGCCGGTTAGGTTTACTGTGACAGGAGATTCCAGAAGGCCTTGTAGCTGACCCGCTACAACTGCTGCACATGCTCCAGAACCACAAGCCAAAGTTTCTCCCGCTCCTCGCTCATAAACTCTCAAGTTGATTTCATGAGAATTGACTACCTGCATGAATCCTACATTCGCTTGCTTTGGGAATAGACTATGACTCCCAATAGCTTGACCCAAGGATTGCACTGAGGCTGAGCAGACATCATCGACCCTTAATACAGCATGGGGGTTGCCTATGGAAACAGCACTGATTAATAACTTTAAGTTTTCAGTAGAAATCTCATAAAGGGTTTGTTGCTGCTCAGCTATGAAAGGGATATCCTTGGGGTCAAGTAGCGGTAAGCCCATGTTTACCTCTACCGTCTGGTCGCTTTGTATTTTTAGTTCGATGATACCACTTGCAGTTTCAACCAGAATGCTATTTTTCCCTGTGAGTTTACGACTGTGAACAAATTTGGCAAAGCAGCGCGCACCATTACCACATTGTTCTACTTCTGTGCCATCATTATTGAAGATTCGATAACGAAAATCTATATTTGGCTGGCTTGGAGGTTCTATCACCAGAATTTGGTCACAACCTACACCAAAATGCCTGTCACCTAATTTTTTAGCTATTTCTGGCGTGATGGTTATGTGTTGAGATATAGCATCAATCACCACAAAATCATTACCAAGGCCGTGCATTTTTGTAAATTTAAGAAACATATTTAGTCCGGCATTATGTTTGGCTCACTTCACATCTTTTCATTTTTATCAGTTTGCGTCAGGCTGATTCTTTATGATCCGATATTAATGATTCTCCACGTATTAAGTCCTTGAAATTCTCTCTTTGTCTAATTTCATGGATATTGTCACCATCGACCATTATTTCTGCTGCCTTGCCCCTGCTGTTGTAATTTGAGCTCATAGAAAAGCCATAGGCTCCTGCAGATTTAATGCAGAGTAAATCTCCTTGCGCTATTACTAGTGCTCTATCCTTGCCTATAAAATCACCAGTCTCGCAGATGGGACCTACGACGTCCCATTTTCTTGCAATCCCCACTCTAGGGGTTACAGGATCAATGGCTAGCCAGGCTTGGTAAAGGGCGGGTCGAATCATATCGTTCATGGCTGCATCAACAATAGCGAAATTTTTTTCTTGCCCCGGCTTTAGGTATTCAACGGTAGTTAGTAGTATGCCTGCATTTGCAGTAATAGATCTACCTGGTTCTAGTATTAGGGTTAGGTCTCTTTTGCCCAAATGAAGAAGTATTTCCTTGACATAATCCTCAGTGCGAGGAGGAATCTCATCTTTATAGCAAACGCCAAGTCCGCCCCCTAGGTCTAAATGCTTTAGATTGATATCATGATCTTGTAGCCTATCTACTAATGTTAGTACTCGACTTAAAGCATCTACGAAAGGTTCTGTTTCTGTCAATTGTGAGCCTATATGGCAGTCCACACCAATAATGTCCAGAGATTCCATTTTTGCTGCTTTTAAATAGACCCCTAATGCTTCATGTATATCTATACCAAATTTATTTTCACGCAACCCGGTCGAAATATATGGATGAGTTTTAGCATCTACATCTGGATTTACCCGCAAAGAAATCGGAGCTATTTTTCCGCATGCTCTTGCAACAGCATTAAGTACATCGAGTTCAGCTTCAGATTCGACATTAAAACAATGTATACCTATGACTAGCGCCTTTTCCATTTCACTAGGCTTCTTGCCAACCCCAGAAAAAATTATTTTTTTGGGGTCACCGCCTGCAGCTATAACACGCTCCAGTTCACCCCCTGAGACAATATCGAAACCTGCTCCGAGTTGTGCCAGGACGTTAAGAACTGCGATATTCGAGTTGGCTTTTACAGCATAGCAAATCAGATGAGACTGGTTAGCTAGAGCTCCCTGATAGGCTAAAAAATGCTCTGTTAAAGCCGAGCGACTGTAAACGTAGGTTGGAGTACCGTAGCTCTCAGCAATTGTTTCCAAAGCTACATTTTCAGCAAACATTTCGCCATGATTGTAATAGAAATGCGCCATAGCTTAGTTACCGCTTTTTTCAGTGGCTTCCGATTCTTTGGCCTCTGTCTTTTCTGCAGGATCCCCTGAATTAGATATGAGTATTTGGATGGGTTCCGGGGGAAGGTATAATGGACCTTTATTGCCACAACCAGTCAGACACATAGTGGCCACTAATGTTAATAATATCGATACAAAATAGCGCTGCATATAGAGAAACCTGTATTCTGTTTATTGAGTTATTCTTGATTATACCGGCTGATGCCTACTACACTCAATCGGATATACTGCTGACAATTGATAAATATGTTAAAAATGGCCTATAAATATGAATGAAATGGAATTTAACAATCATTGCGACGAGATAATGTTGGCCATTGAGGAGGCTGTCGACAGCAGTCCTGAGGATATAGATTACGAAACTTCAGCTGGAGTTTTAACTCTTACTATTGAAGCCAATGGGTCTAAAGTGATCATTTCTAGACAGCCTACCCAAGCTCAAATTTGGATAGCTGCAAAGTCGGGTGGTTATTACTGTAACCATGTTAGTGGCTCTTGGATTTGTACGACAACTAGCGAAACCTTGGGTCTATTGTTGCATCGTGTTTGTTTTGAACAGCAGGGTGGAAAAATAGTGTTTGATGTTTAGCGATGTCCAATATTTATTTTAATTAGAGGTATTTTGGATTGCATTCATTTTTTTTCTTGCTGCTTTTGTTGCCAGCCTCACTTGTTCTGGCGCTGTGCCGCCAATATGATTTCTGGCAGCAACGGAGCCTTCAAGTGTAAGCACGTTAAACACATCGGCTTCAATTACAGTAGAGAACTGTTGAAGCTCGCTTAGGGACATTTCTGATAGATCCTTGTTTATTGAAAGCCCGTATGCAACAGCTTTTCCAACTATTTCATGAGAATCTCGAAAAGCTATGTTTTTTCTTACTAAATAGTCGGCCAGATCTGTGGCCGTGGCGAATCCGCGTCGAGCAGACTCAGTCATAGATTTTTGGTTTGACTTAATGACAGGCACCATATCAGCAAGTGCCCGCAAGCAATCCTTGACTGTCGCGACGGTATCAAACAATGGCTCTTTATCTTCTTGATTGTCCTTATTGTAAGCCAATGGTTGTGATTTCATGAGAGTCAGTAAAGCTATCAGGTTGCCATTCACTCTGCCAGTTTTTCCTCTCACTAGCTCCGGAACATCAGGATTTTTTTTCTGCGGCATAATAGATGAGCCAGTGCAAAAGCGGTCCGGAAGATCTATGAAGCTAAATTGTGCAGAATTCCATAGTATCAATTCTTCTGATACGCGAGAAAGGTGAGTCATTAATATACTGGCAAATGAGCAGAATTCAATAGCAAAATCACGATCACTTACAGCATCTAGTGAGTTATTCATTGGCTCATCAAAGCCTAACAATGTAGCCGTCATTTTACGATTTATAGGATATGTTGTTCCTGCTAAAGCTGCGGCCCCTAATGGAGAATGGTTGGCTCGTCTTCGACAATCTATGAGGCGACCATGGTCTCTGTCGAGCATCTCAAACCATGCCATGAGGTGATGCCCAAAAGTAATAGGTTGTGCGGTTTGAAGATGTGTAAATCCAGGCATGATAGTTGCCGATTCTTTTTCAGCCAGATCTACCAGGGCACACTGGAGGCGAATTAATTCTTTGCTGATAAGATCTATTTCATCGCGCAGCCAAAGCCGAAGATCAGTGGCAACCTGATCATTTCTTGATCTGCCGGTGTGTAATTTTTTCCCAATGTCACCAATTTTTTCTGTAAGAGCAGCCTCTAGATTCATATGGACATCTTCTAAGGCCAGCTGCCACTGGAACTTTCCTGCTTCGATTTCCATTCGTATGTCACTGAAACCTTTCTTGATGGCCGCTAATTCCTCTAGCGACAAGAGATCTATGCTGCTCAGCATTTCCGCATGAGCGAGGGACCCTTGTATATCATGGAGGGCAAGTTTTTGGTCAAAATCAACTGACGCAGTAAATTTTGCTACAAAGTCGTCCGTTGCTTCGTTGAAACGACCACCCCAGGCCTGATTTGTATCTTTTTTATTGCTCATGGATAAACGGGCTCTTTTGTGATTGCTGACGGTTATTTTTATATACTCTTTTTTATTATAACAAAGCAAGAGTTTCTGTGTGTGAACAACACTATTATATTTAGTTTTATGGACCCAAATTGATTGACCATTACAAGAAAATCTTATGGCCGAGGTGTTTTTTTTGGCTAAGTTTTGGATAGATATGTCTGCTATTAGGTCAATCTGATATAATTTCCCATTTATAGTTTTGGTTGTCATAGCTCATGATTTCATCACTACCTGATACTGACATGGTTCGTATTGCAACTCGACAAAGCCCCTTGGCGCTTTGGCAGTCCAATCACGTCAAATCTCAACTACAGTGTATTCATCCTAATCTTTCGGTTGAGTTGGTTGGCATTACCACTCGTGGCGACAAAATTCTTGACACAACTCTATCAAAAATTGGAGGGAAGGGTTTATTTGTGAAGGAACTCGAGGTTGCCCTTCTTGAAGGGCTTGCTGATATTGCGGTGCATTCTATGAAGGATGTTCCAATGGAGCTTCCTTTAGGCCTTGGACTTCAAGCTATCTGTGAGCGCGAAGACCCAACAGATGCTTTTGTGTCCAATCATTATGTGTCTTTAGAAGATCTACCAAAAGAAAGCCGCGTTGGAACATCCAGCTTGCGCAGAAAAACTCAGCTCTTGGAGCGCTTCCCAAGGCTTAGTATTCAAGAGCTGAGGGGAAATGTTAATACCCGTCTGAGCAAGCTTGATAACGGAGAGTATGACGCGATTATTCTTGCTACAGCAGGATTGGTGAGATTGGGTTTATCGGAACGCATCAGTCAGCGTATAGCGCCAGAAAAATCTTTACCAGCAGGAGGGCAAGGCACCATTGCTATTGAGTCTAGGCTCGATGATGAGAGGATAGGGGCACTACTGTGTCAATTGCACCATTTACCTTCAGCTCAGTGCATCATGGCTGAAAGGGCAATGAATCGTCATCTTCGTGGCGGATGCCAAACCCCCATTGCTGCATATGCAGTCCTAACAGGCTTGGATTCTGACCAGATTTGGCTGCGAGGATTAGTGGGCTCCGCCGATGGAAGCCAGGTTGTTCGCAATGATGTTAGAGGTATGGCTAAAGACGCAGAAGCACTAGGTGTAGATTTAGCCAAAAAATTGTTGGCCCAAGGGGCTGAAGATATTCTGAAAAAAGTTTATGGAGATAACTGGTAGGTGGAACATTTAAAGGGATTACAGGCATTGCTTGTAAGGCCTATTCAGCCTGATGGGCATGGCGACGAGCTACTTTCAGCTAAGTTAATCGCAGAGGGTGTCTTGCTTCATCATTTTCCTGTTATGAAGATAACCCCCCTAGAAAGCTCTTTGAAGCAAGACCTCATCAGTCATCATATTCTTAATCTTTTTTTGTATGATCGGGCAATTTTTGTGAGTCGCGCCGCTACATTTTTCGTTGTTGATTGGCTGAAACGTAATAGCGACTTGATGCCCCAGATTTTACCTGTTGGCCCCCGATACTATGCCGTTGGCAAAACGACTGCAACTCAACTGAAAAAGTATAATGTTGATGCAGAGTTTCCAGAGCAGGAATTTAGCAGTGAGGGGTTGCTAGGATTGACCTCACTGCAAAGACTGGCTGGTGAAAAAATATTAATTTTTTCTGGTGTTGGCGGGCGTCAATTGCTGCCTGATCAGTTGCGTTCTCGTGGTGCTGCTGTTAGCCAATGTGAGCTATATCATCGAGAAGTATCAAAAGACTATACTCGAAATATCAATGATCTGCTCTACTCTAATAAATTGGGTGTCGTTATTATTCATAGCGGCGAATTATTAGCTTATCTTGTGTCTCAAATTCCAGGAGAAGAGTTGAGCAAGCTGAAACAACTGCCTTTATTGGTCCCAAGCGAAAGAGTTTCTTTGTTGGCAAAAAATATGGGGTTTCAGCATATAATTTGCGCTCCTTCCGCCCTGGCTGAAGACATAATTTCGGTTTTACGTGGATGGTGCAGCAATCAGCGCTAAGGATTAAGATGGTGTATATAGTTTTTATTTTACTGCCACGTCTAACTTCTGGCGGAAGTGAATCGAGCAGCTATATCAGATATGTGGGGACTAGTTGAGTGGGCAATAAAGATAATACACCAAGTAATGCCCAGGCCTCTTCTGGTCAATCTGCAGTGGCTGATAAGTCGACCATTAAGTCTCAGCCGAAAAATTCCCCTTCAGGTAAAAGAGCTCCGATCCGAAAGTGGCCCCTGCAGCTATTTTTTATAGCGCGCCTCCTTTTATTTCTTTCAGTTCTTAGTGTAGGAGGGTGGTTCATCTATCAGCTCCAACAGCAGCAAGCAGAAATTCAGACCACCTTAAGAAATAATCAAATCTACATTGAAGATCTGAGAGGCGAGATTAAAGACGAGCAGCGCAAATATCAAGAAAAAAGTATCAGATTTGTCAGTGCTCTTGAAGATATAGAGTCACAGATCGCTGCCTACGCTCGTCGCTTGAGTAAGATATCTTTCGCGCCAAGATACATGGGAGTATTGGCAGAAGCTGAGTATTTGACCCGACTTGCCAGACATCGCTTGGCCACTGAAAAAAATTCGAAAAACGCAATTGAATTGCTAGTTTCAGCAGATCTTGTCTTAAGGGATCTGGAAAGATTGGGTCTGACAGAAGTTCGAGAGGCTATCGCTAAGAGTATTGCCAAACTACGTTCATTTCCGACGATAGATAGAGAAGGCCTATATGCCCAGTTAGGTGCACTGTCAGACCAATTGGTTGAGTTACCTATGATCAATTACTCTATAGAAGTAACGCAAGCCAGTATCGCAAATATCAGCACCACACCAGCACCTGAAGGATGGAAAGAGAAGCTTATTTATAGCCTTGATTCAGCACTTGCTAGCCTAGCAGGTTTAGTGCGCATTCAGGAATTAGATGCTCCTCTCTCTCCAATACCTTCGGCAGAGGAAAGTCGTTACCTCAGGTACAGCCTGGCCGTTTTGTTGGAGCATGCCCAGGTAGCCTTATTGCGTGAGGAGGAGACGATTTATAGGGAAAGTTTGCAAAAAGCGAGAAAGCAGCTCAGCCAGTACGCTAAGTTAAATCAATTGGCTTTGCCGTATCTAGAACAACTGTCTCGCCTTGAGGGGGAGAGTATAGTCCAAAGAGTTCCTGACATCTCTCCAGAATTAAAAATATTAAAGGATTATATAGATAGCCAGTTGTTTTCTGAGCAACCAAAATCAGCCGCTGCGGAGTCTCAATAGTGAGAAAGGTGCTCTTGATAGTTATTATCGTTACTCTACTTGGCGGCATGCTGGCATGGCAAATGACGCAGAATAGAGGCTATATTTTGATTGCCTATGGAAATTACTCCATTGATATGACGCTTTGGGCTTTTTTTCTAATCATAAGCATGTTGTCGGTATTTTTTGTGGTGTTAAAAAATTTAATTAGATTAATTATGGAGCCTGGCCAGAAATATTTTAAAGAGCGCACTGCTTTAAAGATAAAGAGTAATCAGTTATTAGTTAATCAGGGCCTACTCCAATATTTCGAAGGCCGCTGGAGTAGTGCTAGAAAAATTTTAGAGAAATCTGCGAAAAACTCCACTTTGCCTTTATTGAGTTGCTTGGTTGCAGCAATTGCAGCATATGAGGATGGAGATCAGAAGGGGGCCCATAAATTACTGAGTCATGCCGGAAAGTCAATCCCTGGCAATAACTTAATTATTGGCTTAACTAGAGCAAAAATGTGTGTACGGGAGAAACTTTACGCAGAAGCACTAGCTATTCTGCAGCCCTTTTATGTTAAATCCCCATCTCATCCCATTGTTTTGCGCTTGCTTTATTTGACCTATAGGGGCTTGAAAGATTGGGAGAGTTTAAGAAAATTATTAGCAGAACTTAGCCGCTATAAAGTATTTAGTAAAATTGAGCTTCAGGAGATCGAAGGAGATGTGTACGCCTTTTTGTTAACTACTATCTCTACACAGGAAGGTAGTATGAGTGAAGACCTGATTAATTTTTGGCATAAAGTTCCCAAGAATGCAAGAAAAGAAAAAAGAGTCTTACTGGAATATGCTGCTGGCTTGCATGAACTCGATGAGAGTTCTCATGCTGAAGGATTGCTTCGTGATTTTTTGAAGACGTGCTGGGATGATCGTTTGGTTAAACTCTATGGGATTGTTGAAGGGGAGGATGCTCAGAAACAATTGATCTTTGCTGAGTCCTGGCTTTCCAGGCACCCAGATAACCCTGAATTAATGCTCGCTCTCGGCCGTCTTAGCTGGAGATGTCAGTTATGGGGAAAGGCTCGGGATTATCTGGAGAGCTCAATAGCTATTAAGCCGCAATCTCAAGCTTATGTGGATCTGGCAAGAATTATGGAGCATTTTTGCAAGCATGAAGAAAGTTTGAAGTGCTACCAAAAAGGGTTATCCCTAGGTGCTCGAAACGGATAAAAGAGCGACCTATATGGCCGCTCTTTTAGAGCATCAAGAACACTCTAAAAATTTAATAATTTATATCTGCGGGCCCGCTTTAATAATTTTTCGGGATACGTTGTATTTTTGAATATTATCGATAAATAGTTTGGCTAATTTAAGTGCCTGGGCATCATAAGCCTCTTTGTTGACCCAGGTGTCTCGAGGATTAAGAAGATTGCTGCTAACCCCTGGAATGCTTGTTGGTATTGCTAAATTTAGTACTGGTAATTTGGCGGTATCACAACCTTCTAGATCACCACTTTGTATTGCGGCGATAATACTTCGGGTCACTGGAATCGGAAAACGTGACCCAGCACCATCGGATGCTCCGGAACCTCCAGTCCAGCCAGTGTTGACTAGGTATACCTTGCTTCCAAAGTTTTCTATTTGCTTCATTAACAATTCTGCATAAACCTTGGCAGGCCTAGGCATAAATGGTGCACCAAAGCAGGTTGAAAAAGTAAGCTGAATTCCTTTTTCTCCGCCCATTTCAGTCGAACCTACGCGTGCAGTATATCCGCTAAGAAAGTGATAAGCAGCAGCTTCTTTTGATAGTATTGATACCGGAGGCAATACACCTGAGACATCACACGTTAAAAAGATAACATTCTTGGGTTCGCCGGCTCTGTTGTCTTTGCTGCGTAAATCTACGTGCTCCAGCGGGTAGCTACAGCGACCATTTTCAGAGATTGATGTGTCATCATAGTCAGCAGTCCGATGTTTGTTTACCGCAATATTCTCTACTATGGCGCCAAAACGAATGGCATCCCAAATGACAGGCTCATTTTTTTTGCTAAGATTAATTGTTTTGGCGTAACAACCACCTTCCATATTGAATACAGCGCCCTTGCTCCAACCATGCTCATCATCGCCAATTAGATATCGCTCGGGATCTGCAGAAAGAGTTGTTTTCCCTGTGCCAGAGAGGCCAAAAAATAGACATACGTCACCAGCTTGTCCGACATTTGCAGCGCAATGCATTGGCATAACATCTTTTTCAGGTAGTAGGAAATTTTGCACCGAAAACATAGCTTTTTTCATTTCACCTGCATACTTGAGCCCAGCAATTAACACTTTTCTTTGGCCGAAGTTGATAATCCCCACTGCTTCACTATTAGTTCCGTCGCGAACCGGATCACACGTGAAGTTAGCAGAATGTAGGATTTTCCAGGGCTCTTTATTTGAAGGGTTGTATTTTTCTGGACGAATAAACATGTTGCGAGCAAATAAATTATGCCAAGCGGTCTCAGTAGTCGCCTCAACAGGCAGATAATGGCTAGCATCCTGCCCCACATGCAGGTGAGAAATATAGCGGTTTTTTTGAGCTATGTAATCCTCTAC
>JBLIIR010000028.1:0-15866 GCA_047635255.1 Porticoccus sp.
TCGCTAGTCATTATATCATCGACCAAGTCTTTCAGTTTAGCGTCGGTACCCAGCCACACCTCACCGGTAGCTATAGTGTTTATGTCAACTCCAGGCCTATGCTCCGATACAAAGTTTTTGAATAACTCATGAGTTTTATCCAAATCCTCTATAAATTTTTCCCTATCTTCCGCAGTGTTCTCACCAAACATAGTGAGCGTTCGTTTGTGCGCCCCCGCTGTGTGAAGCTCCACATCAATATCGTGTTTTTTTAACAAACGATTGAAGTTGGGTAGTTGTGCGACTACTCCTATCGAACCAATAAAAGCAAAGGGTGCACAAAATATTTTATTTGCGACGCAGGCCATCATATATCCGCCACTTGCAGCGACCTTATCCACACAGATAGTTAGAGGTATAGATTTTTTCTTAATCCTATGAAGCTGACTCGACGCAAAGCCATAGCTATGGACCATTCCTCCCATACTTTCAAGTCGAACAACTACTTCATCTTCAGGCCTAGCTTGATTTAACACTGCAGTAACCTCTTCACGAAGATTTGTCGCTGCAGATGCTTTCACGTCACCATCAAAATCAAGTAAAAAAATTCTTTTCTTGGAGTTTTTTGATTTTTTTGATTTTTTCAGTATGTTTTTTTTATACTTCTTGGCCTCTTTTTTCTCAGAATCATTAAGTATAGATGCTGCCAAAATATTACTAGCTGCATCCATAGATTCATTCAAGTGAGTAACCTGCAACTGACCCTTGTTGTTTCGGCGACCTTTGGACCCCAAGCTCGCTACAGCAGCCAACAAAACCAATCCAGCTATCACGAAAGTAACTGTTTTTGCTAAAAATATGGCGTATTCAAATAAAAAATCCAATTCTATTCCTCTCTTATGCTTGAATTATACAAAGCCAAAAAAATTTTATTAATATTAAGTACTGCCCAAGCCGACCACTATCGTTTGATAATCCAGGAGATGAAATAAAAAGTATTCACTATCCATCAAACTCTTTGGTAATTTCCATCAATGACCACTATGGCATCAACCTGCAAAAATGCTAATCTATCTATTATGTTAACAGGAAAAATTAATAATTATAAAAATAAAACTTGGGGGGTCATATGTCTCAATCAATACTGCAAGCCTATAGTAAAAATTTCTTAGGAGCTTCTCCAGATTGGTATAAATATACAATTTTAACCTTTTTGGTTGCAAATCCTATACTTCTTTTCAGTGCTGGAAGCTTCATCACTGGCTGGTGTTTAATAATAGAATTTATTTTTTGTTTAGCTATGGCATTAAAATGCTATCCACTTCAGCCAGGAGGCCTGCTAGCCATAGAGGCGGTAGCATTAGGGATGACAAGCCCTGAAGCAATTTACCATGAAGCTCATGGTAATTTTGAAGTTATCTTGTTGCTTGTTTTCATGGTTGCAGGGATCTACTTCATGCGAGATCTGCTGCTCTATACCTTCACAAAAATTCTCATTAAAATAAAATCCAAAGCAGTTTTGTCGCTCTTGTTTTGTTTCGCGGGAGCTTTTTTGTCAGCTTTTTTGGATGCATTAACCGTAACTGCTGTGCTCATCAGTGTTGGAATTGGATTCTATTCTGTATACCACAAAGTGGCCTCTGGGAAAAACCTACAGCATAACGAGAAGCATGATCACTCGGACGATACGATCGTGCTAGACCAAAATCAGGAAGATCTTGAAACATTTCGGAGCTTTCTGCGCAACTTGATTATGCATGGGGCGGTAGGAACTGCATTGGGTGGTGTAACTACATTGGTGGGAGAGCCACAAAATCTACTGATAGCCGAAAAGGCTGGCTGGAATTTTATAGAGTTTTTTATGATGATGGCTCCCGTCACAATGCCCGTCTTAGTTTGCGGTCTTATTACATGTGTTCTTTTAGAGAAATTACGTTGGTTTAGTTATGGCGTTATACTTCCTGACACAGTAAGGACCGTGCTAGAAGCATTTGATATCGAAGAATCCAAAAAATTAACTCCGAAGCACAAGGCCACATTGATAATCCAGGCCCTAGTAGCGCTGTTTTTAGTTGTATGCCTGGCGCTTCATTTGGCACCTGTCGGTCTCATTGGTTTATCAGTTATCGTACTACTTACGGCTTTTAACGGTATCGTTGAAGAACATCGTCTTGGTCATGCTTTCGAGGAAGCATTACCCTTTACAGCACTGCTTGTGGTGTTTTTTGCTATTGTTGCTGTCATACACGATCAGCACTTATTCAAACCAGTTATAGATGCTGTGCTTGCAATGGAGCTAAGCGTTCAGCCGGTAATGTTTTTTGCAGCTAACGGTATACTCTCTGCAATTAGCGACAATGTCTTTGTAGCGACTGTCTATATCAACGAAGTTAGAGCCGCATTAGATGCAGGAACAATTACTAGAGAACACTTTGACCTGCTGACAATAGCAATAAACACAGGGACAAACCTTCCTAGCGTCGCAACACCGAATGGTCAGGCTGCATTCTTGTTTTTACTAACATCAGCGCTAGCACCTCTTATTAGGCTCTCGTACGGGAGAATGGTAATGATGGCTCTACCCTACACCATAGTTCTTTCTACGGTTGGCTGCCTAGCAGTCATTTACCTGCTGTAAAGAAGAGTGAAAATAATATACTAGAAGCTAGGGATGTCAGATGATATCTCTAGCTTCTAACCATAGGCACCTACCATTACTGGCTTCATCAATTCTAGATAATTTTTCATTATGAGCCACAACCTCGAACTCGCTAGCCCGAATAACCTTGAGGGGAGATCGATCAGAATTTAGTCGGCGTATATCATTTTCCACTACGCCTTCGCGTGCGCCTCCATGACTGCCTAAAACAAAATCAATCTGGCCTCCTGTCATCAGCAGGTAAACGTCTGCTAGTATTTCTGCATCCAGTAACGCACCGTGAAGCTCTCGCTGCGAATTATCAACAAAGTATCTCTTGCAGAGAGCATCTAGGTTATTTCTTTGTCCGGGGTGGCGTTGGCGCGCCATTACTAGCGTATCTACAACATCGCAAATATTAACAACAGATGTGATTTTTCCTTTTAGCTTCGCTAGCTCGTGATCAATAAATCCGACATCAAATGGTGCATTATGAATTATCAATTCAGCGCCACTAATAAATTCTAAAAACTCATGGGATATCGATGAAAAAGTGGGCTTATCAGTGAGAAAATCAGTTGTTATTCCATGTACGTTGACAGCGCCTTGATCAATTTCTCTTTCAGGATTTATATACTGATGATAGTGGCGGCCAGTCATTCTTCTATCAATCAACTCAACGCAACCAATTTCAATAATTCGATGATTTTCGCTTGGTTCTAAACCGGTGGTCTCTGTATCTAATACAATCTGTCTTGTCATGATGATTACCCTCAACAGGCTTAAATAGTTTAAACTTAAACCTAGTTACCCAGATCGTCTATCCCCTGGTTTGCTAGCTGATCTGCCATCTCGTTCTCTCGATGACCACTGTGCCCTTTAACCCACATCCATTCAACCTCATGAGAGCTGGCTTCTTTCTCAAGACGCTGCCATAGGTCGACATTTTTAACTGGCTTCTTACCAGCCGTCTTCCATCCTCGTCTCCTCCAGTTATCTATCCAGCTTGTTATTCCTTGGCGCACATATTGAGAGTCTGTTGTCAGAATGACTCTCGAGGTCTCTTTTAGTGAGGCCAAGGCTTCTATTGCAGCCGTCAGCTCCATTCTATTATTTGTTGTTAGGCGCTCACCCCCATAAATTTTTTTTTCATTGTCACCGTATCTTAATAGTGCCCCCCAGCCGCCAGGTCCTGGGTTTCCTCTGCATGCACCATCAGTAAAAATTTCAACTTCCTTCAATTACCTTCTCCTGAAATTTTCTATCAAAAATTATTTTCTCAAAGACGACAGCCAAATTCAGCATCTCATACTGAAGTCCTCAGGAATCCACTGAGGACTTTTTAGTGGAAGCCGTGACTGGAATATTCAAAGATTCCCAGCTTGTATTTTCAGAAAATATTGCTCGAGAAACATATTTTTTTGCAACAATAATATAGAACGCCCCAAAGAACATCTGATACTTCTTTGCAATTCGAGCCAAGAATCCACCGGCATTCCGGCGACTAAAATAACTGCAAGGGAGAGAGTAACTCCTAGGCAACGATTTAGCAGGCATTATACTTAAGAGCTTCAACCAATCTAATACTCGTCCTCGCCGAAGTCCATGATGACGCCATACTGCGTTAGAGGAAAGCAGACGAGCAGGGAATTTTAGCAAGCCAAGCATGCTTACAGGATTAAAAATTACCATCACAATATAACCGGAGGGCTTTAATACCCTAGATGCCTCCTTTAAAACCTCATGGGGGTGCTGTGAAAACTCCAGTGCATGATGAAGAAAAACAGTATCAATCGTTGCCGACGGCAATGGAAGCGTATCAAAATCTGAAACAGCACTATTTAAAATATTTGTGTTTAGCGGGCCAAATGAAAAACTATGCAGATGATGCGACTTTAAAGACAAATTCAGCTGAGACACCAATCCCAATTGCATCATCCTGTGAGAATTAATGTCTGGCAAAATATTTTTCAGCGCACTACTTTCTTTCTGAATAATATATTGCCCATATTTTGTTGCAATCCAATTTTTAAAATGATCTTGTAATTCAGGCAATGAGGGTATTTGTTTATTTTTATCTAAATATTTTCTGGCTGCCTTTAATATGCTTAACATCTTAAACACTAAAACCTCTTTGGGGGGCCCGAGTTTATTTTATTTAAACTTACAATAGGGTCTAATTTTTTATTATTGCTTATAGTCATTTCTTTTGATAGCTTATTATGAAAGCTCTATACAATTGAAAGCAATATTAGGATCTAGTCATGTCGCTTCTCATTCACACCGTTCGGGCATTCAGAGATAATTATATTTGGTTTCTTCAGCCAGAAGGCACGAAATCTGTTTACGTTGTTGACCCTGGTGATGCGGCGCCAGTGCTAAGACAGCTTGATGTGCTAGGACTTTCATTGAATGGTATTCTAATTACACATCATCACCCAGATCATGTTGGCGGTACAGACGAGTTGCTTGATCACTACTCAGTGCCGATTTATGGACCAGAGGGCATAAATCAAGTAACCCGCGTGGTTCAGGACATGGATACCCTAAATATAGCTGGGCACACATTTCAAGTCATAAGTATACCGGGTCACACACTGGATCATGTCGCTTACTATTCTGCTGATGCAGCTATATTATTTTGTGGGGATACATTATTTTCAAATGGATGTGGTAGATTATTTGAAGGCACCCCAAAACAAATGCTTAGATCTCTTTCCTTGCTGTCATCCCTTCCTCCTGAAACAAAGGTTTATTGTGGGCACGAATACACAGAAGCTAACACGCGCTTTGCCATGACAGTGGACCCAGAAAACAAATCCTTGCAAAAATATGCAGAAGAAATAAGGCTGCTGCGCATTCAGAATAAGCCGACAATACCATCAACAATAGGGCTAGAGCTGACAACCAATCCTTTCTTAAGAACGGCTGAAGAAACAATCCAAAATGCTGCAAAAAAATATAGCAAAAAGGCATATCTTTCTACAGAGGAAACATTTTCAGCTATCCGCAAATGGAAAGACAATTACTAAGAGCTAATATTCCTATAGAGTGAAAATAAAGAGTCATATAAAAATCAAGAATTGATTGATATTGATATGACAGATACAATTAAAAATCATCCGCAACGCCTCTCATTAAATTTTCACAAGTGATAATGCGCTTAAAAATACCAACATTTACAGCATGCCTAATTCTTCTTATCTCAGGATGCGGTCATCATCAGCAGATAGAGGAAATCAGCCGCCTTACAGATACAAAAATTATTAGCGCTGAAGTTAAAATAGCACCTCCTGCTTCAATCTTGCTGGCACAAAAAGATCTATGGGTTAGGCTGAGACAAGGCTTAGATCTTCATCAGCATTATAGTCACCCGGAGCTAGGCAAAAAGAAGCACTGGAATCAAAACAAGCAAAATTACATTAACCAAATAACAGCAAATGGGAGCCGCTATATGTATCATATTATTGGCGAATTAGAAGCCAATAATATTCCACTAGAGATTGCCCTCTTGCCGGCAATCGAAAGCGGGTACAACCCCTTGGCTCATTCACACAAATATGCATCTGGTTTATGGCAATTTATTCCAGCTACTGCTAGACGGTATGGGCTAAAAAGAGATTCTTGGTATGACGCCCGGCTTGATCCTGTTGCATCCACAAGCACTGCAATAACTTACCTGAAGTATTTACACTGGCGCTTTGATGAGGACTGGCTGCTGGCTATAGCTGCATATAACGGTGGCGAAGGGAAAGTAAAAAAAGCCATAGCGAAAAATAAAAAAAAAGGAAGGCCCGCTGACTTTTGGTCATTAGATCTACCAAAAGAGACGAAATCTTATGTCCCTCGACTATTAATGCTGTCAAGAATGGTAGCTAATCCAAAAAAATATAACATTGATCTACCGCTTCTTATTGATCAGCCTTACTTTACAAGTATAGACTTAGCTGACCAGATAGATATCTCACAAGCAGCCAGGATGGCCGGCGTAGACGTTACTGAAATGCGCCTACTCAACCCAGGTTACAAGCTAGGAGTAACTCACCCAAAAAGCCCTCAGACGCTCCTGCTGCCTCTCCAGTCAAAAGAAATATTCTTGGCTTCTTTGGAAAAAACTCCTAAAGAAGAATGGTCCCCAATAAAAATATATACAATCAAACAAGGGGATACTCTTTCGGAGATAGCTTTCAAGCATGGCCTCAGTACCGAGTCTTTAGTTCGTAGCAACACCATTCACAGCCATATTATTCAAATTGGCCAAAAGATAAAACTACCTGGGACCGGACTTGACTCAAGCTCAGCCACTCATAGAGTGAAAAGCGGTGATTCTTTATGGAGAATTGCAAAAAAATACAATGTCTCAATAAAAAATATTGCTGCATGGAACGACATAAATCTTAAGAAACCGCTTAAAATTGGAGAGGAGCTAAAGATAGGCATCAACTAAACCGCTTGGCTGACTGAATTTTGTGGGATCAAAAATCTATTTTTCTTTAACCTGACTGGAGGCATCGTAAGCCAGATTAATATCGCTATTTTTTGTTATCTTTCCTTCATTGTCTTGAAATAATTCATCGCATTTATTTGGGTCATCTCCACATAAATCGCAGGTATAATCACTTTCATTTAAAGCCGCACCTACGCCGCCACAAGATCCCTTTAAGGGGGGTTTTCCCAAAACTACGCCAACAGCCATGCCTGCCATAATTAACACCAAAACAAAAAATGCAAGTAACGGCTCGAGCACAATTATTCTCCAAGCAAGTAAGGGGAAAAGGTCGAAGAATAAACAACATCAAAACTATCTAACCTCTTCACCAAAAAATAGGCTGGAATGCTATTATCTTCGGCAAAAACAAGAGCCTTTTCGGGCCCCAAAACCATCATAACTGTAGCTAAGGCGTCTGCTTCAGCGGCGCTTTTAGCAATAACGGTAACCGAGGCTAGATTATGTGTAATAGGATAGCCTGTTCGAGGATCGATAGTATGAGAATATCTCTTACCATTCTTTTCAAAGTAGTTTCGATAATCCCCAGAGGTTGCTACGCCAGAATCCTTTATTTGAATAACTTGTTGTACACCATCCTCCATAAAAGAAGGCTTTTCAATGGCAATACGCCAACTTTTACCATCTAATCTTTCCCCCTGGATTCGCAGCTCTCCACCTATTTCTATCAGGTAATTTTTTGCCCCTAATGAATCCAGTAATTCAGCAACAGTATCTGCAGCATAACCTTTTACTACAGCCGAAAGATCAATTTTAATATCATCAAGTCGTGTTGCTAAATATTTTTTCTTATCTATAGCAAGCTTATCAAATCCAATGAATGGAAGAAGGCTGTCGATCAGCTCGTGAGATGGGATAACATCCTTAGATTTTTGAGGACCAAATCCCCAAATATCCACCAACGAGAATACAGTTGGATCAAAATATCCATCAGACAACACAAAAATATCCTGAGCTATTGATAACACATCTATCATTTCTGGAGAAACAGCTCGAGGCTGGTTTACTAGAGAGTCATTAAAAAGCATAAGCTCAGATTTTTTGTTATATGTTGTAAATATCTTATTAATTTTTTGCAACTGATCGTCTATTAATTTTTTTGTGTTTCTCGAAAGAAGTTTATCTGCTGCCACTATCTTGACTTGGTAAGTTGTACCCATAACTTCGCCAGAATAGACTAACTCCTCTGGAGGATTAGAGCAGCCAACAAGGCCCGTAAAAAACAAAACTGGAAGAAAAGACATGACTAGATTGTGAGGGATTTTTAAAAAAAACGAGGCGCTAAGCCCCATTTTCACTAACTTTATAGTCCTTAGAAGCATTTTATGCACTAAATGGTCACCCGCCAAAATCATCAAGGAATATATTGTCTCTCTCAACTCCAAGATCAAGCAACATGGAGATAACAGCTGAATTCATCATGGGTGGGCCACACATGTAATATTCGCAGTCCTCAGGTGCTGGATGCTCCTTTAGGTAGTTCTCATAAAGAACTTGATGGATAAAGCCTTTGTGTCCGTCCCATTTATCTTCTGGTTGTGCATCAGAAAGAGCTAGATGCCATTCAAAATTATCATTTTCCCCGGCAAGAGTATCGTACTCATCATTATAGAAGCATTCGCGCATTGAACGAGCACCATACCAGAATGAAATTTTACGATCAGTTTTTAATCGACGAAGCTGATCAAACAAATGCGATCGCATTGGCGCCATTCCTGCACCTCCTCCAATGAAAACCATCTCGGTTGAGGTCTCTTTAGCAAAGAATTCACCAAATGGGCCAAAGACGTTAACCTTATCACCAGGCTTTAGGTTGAAAGCCCATGAGGACATAACCCCGGGCGGAATACCCTCTGTTCCAGGAGGCGGCGTTGCACATCTAATATTAAATTTAACTATTCCCTTTTCTTCTGGATAGTTAGCCATTGAGTAGGCTCTGATCACGGACTCATTAACTATAGATTCATGTTTAAAGAATCCGAAACGATCCCAATCAGTTCGATACTCGTCATCTATGTCAAAATCACTGTATTTAACATGGTGCGGAGGGCACTCTAACTGGACATAACCACCAGCCTTGAAGTCAACACTTTCACCATCAGGCAAGCGGAGAGTCAACTCTTTAATAAAAGTAGCGACATTAGGATTGGCCTCAACAGTACATTCCCACTGCTTAACACCAAAGACCTCTTCTGGAACAATAACTTTCATGTCCTGCTTTACGGCGGTCTGGCAAGACAACCGCCATCCCTCGTTAGCCTCACGTTTAGAAAAATGAGACTCTTCAGTTGGCAGCATAGAGCCGCCGCCTTCAGTAACAATACACTTGCACTGAGCACAAGTGCCGCCGCCGCCACATGCAGATGCAAGAAATAAACCAGCATTAGAGAGGGTTAATAGTAATTTATCACCAGATGGAACAGTAATATCTTTTTCGCCATTAACATCAATGGTAACTAGCCCTGTGCTAACTAACTTCTCTCGAGCAGCCAATATAAAAGCAACCAGAGCTAATACAACAGCTGTGAACATTCCAACACCAAGCAAAATCTCTAAGTTCATAAATATTTTTTCTCCGCAGCTATCAAAGGTCTATTCCACCAAAGGACATAAAGCCTAACGACATGAGGCCAACAGTTATAAAAGTAATACCCAAGCCCTGAAGGCCTTCAGGCACATCGCTATATTTAAGTTTTTCGCGTATGCCAGCCAGCGCCACAATTGCTAGCGCCCAACCAAAGCCAGCACCTAATCCGTATACTGTGCTCTCAGCTAAGTCATAGTCACGCTCGACCATAAACAAAGCCGCGCCTAAAATTGCACAATTAACGGTTATTAACGGCAAAAAGACACCGAGAGCGCTGTAAAGGGCCGGGACATATTTATCTAAAAACATTTCCATAATTTGAACAATGGCAGCAATAACACCGATATAACTCAGTAGCCCAAGAAAACTCAGATCCACCTTATCCATACCTTCTATACCAGTCCATGTTAAGGCACCTTCGGTTAGTAAGTATTTAAATATCAGATGGTTGGCAGGTACAGTTACCACTAAAACTACAATGACAGCAATACCAAGACCTATGGCCGCTTGAACCTTTTTGGAAATTGCTAAAAATGTACACATTCCCAGAAAAAAAGACAGAGCCATATTTTCAATAAAAACAGACCGGACAAATAAACTTAAATAATGCTCCATCAGGCAGCTTCCTCCTTAGGCGAATTTGGCGCAATCTTGAAATCAGGAACTTCAACTTGGCCTTTCTTCCAAACCCTTAAGCCCCAGATAAAAAGACCAATTAAGAAAAAAGCACTTGGTGGTAGAAGCAGCAGCCCATTTGGTACATACCAGCCTCCATTGCTCGCTAAAGAGAAGATCTCAAAACCGTATAGCTTGCCTGTTCCAAATAGCTCTCGGATAAACGCTAGCGCTAATAATATTACGCTATACCCAAGACCATTTCCAAATCCGTCCAAGAAGCTACTTACGGGCGGATTTTTCATTGCGTAACCTTCAGCTCGACCCATAACAATGCAGTTAGTGATAATTAACCCAACAAATACAGAAAGCTGCTTGCTGATATCATAAGCGACGGCCTTAAGCACCTGATCAACAAGGATAACCACAGAAGCTATGATGGTCATTTGCACAATTATTCTAATACTGCTTGGAATTTGGTTTCTTATCAGCGATATCAACATGCATGAGATTGCTGTCACAACCGTTAAACTAATACACATAACCATAGTAACCTTCAGGCTAGAGGTGACAGCAAGCGCAGAACATATTCCCAAAATCTGAAGCGCAATTGGATTCTCATTAAAAATTGGTTTTAATAGGATGTTACTCATTTTGCTAGCCAAGATTAAGCCTCCCCTGCGCGTAGATTGGAGAGAAACGGAGAAAATCCATTTTTGCCCATCCAGAATTTTATTAGGTTATCTACCCCGCGACTTGTTAAAGTTGCTCCAGATAAACCATCTATTTCATGTATTGATTCAGGTCGACTAAGGTCTACCTTGCCTCTAACAACGGTCAACGCTTGCTTATTGTTTGCATCGTAACTTTTCTTGCCTATCCATTGTGCTTTCCATAACGGATTATCGATCTCACCTCCCAGACCGGGGGTTTCAGCATGCTCATAGAAACCAAGCCCAGCGACAGTGTTCAAATCAGCCTCTAGGGCGACAAACCCATACAGTGTTGACCAAAGACCGTATCCCTTTATGGGTAAAATAATTTTTTCCAAGCCCGCGTCTCCCTCTACAACATATACAATCATATACTTGGGAAGGCGGCCAATCTTAGCAATATCAGCATCTCCAAGGTCAACAGATAATTCGGGATCCTTGGAGGCTTTTCGTTGATTGTAGCTATCCAGGTCTACTGCGTCGGTGAATTTTCCTGTGGCCAGGTCGACCGCTCGAGCAGTTATGCTGGCAAATTTTGCATTAACGTCATCGCCTTTTTGCAACATTCCTGCAGCAGCAAGTACATTTGTTTTTCGATCAAGATCCTTGTTAGCCTGCTGGGCTGGTCGCAATAAGACAGCTGCTGTAGACACAATCACTGAGCAAACAATACAAAGCACTAAGGCAACTTTAATAGTTTTTAAAGTAGAGTTATTGCTAGCCACGAGCCATTCTCCTTTTGATGTTAGCTTCAACTACAAAATGATCGATGAGCGGAGAAAATAAGTTAGCGAACAATATCGCCAGCATCATTCCTTCAGGGTAAGCAGGATTAACAACCCTAATCAATATAACCATTACCCCAATCAACAGGCCATACCAAATTTTTCCTGTGTCTGTCATGGATGCTGACACAGGCTCTGTTGCCATAAAAACCAACCCAAAAGCAAAACTACCAATAACCAAATGCCAGTGCCAGGGAACACCAAACATTGGGTTTGTCTCTGAACCAATAAAATTAAACAGCGTAGATAGGAAAATCATGCCAATAAGGACCCCTAGCATAATACGCCAAGCTGCAATTCTTGTGAGAAGCAAAACGACAGCGCCGACAAGAATCGCAAGAGTGGATGTTTCACCAATTGAGCCCTGTTTATTGCCAATAAATGCATCGAACCAAGTAAGGTTCTGTTGTACCGCTTCAATGCCATAGTTGGCAGCAACCGAAAGTGCCGTTGCGCCGGTATAACCATCAACAGCAGTCCAGACAGCATCCCCTGATAGCTCAGCAGGGTATGCAAAGAAAAGGAAGGCGCGTCCTGTTAGCGCAGGATTGAGGAAATTTTTTCCTGTCCCTCCAAAAACTTCCTTACCAATAACAACACCAAAACTTATCCCTAAAGCTACCTGCCATAATGGTATATCTGGGGGGCAAATTAAAGCGAATAGAATAGAAGTTACAAAAAACCCCTCATTAACTTCATGGCCTCTTACAGAGGCAAACACAACCTCCCAGAAACCTCCCGCTATAAATGTCACCATATAAATGGGGACAAAGTAGACTGCGCCATAAAACATGCAATCCCAGATACTAGAAGGATCATGTCCGGCAAATAATATGATGATAGCTTCATGCCAGTCAGTTACATAGGTTGCTTCCGATGCAGCAAGGATCGTATTTGCCTGAAAACCAAGATTATACATCCCGTAAAACATTGCTGGAAATGCGGCAAGCCAAACAGTTATCATTACTCGTTTTAAGTCAATACCATCCCGAATATGCGAACCATTTTTCGTGACGGATCCTGGTGAGTAAAAAATTGTATCGACAGCCTCATAAAGGGCGAACCAACTCTCTAATTTTCCACCTTTATGGAAATGCGGTTCAATTCTATCTAGATAGTTACGCAATGCCTTCACTATCAGCCCTCCTTCTCAATACGCGCCAGGTTATCTCTCAGGATTGAGCCATACTCATATTTCCCAACACAAACATAGCTACAAAGAGCTAAATCTTCTTCTTCAAGCTCTAGGCAGCCGAGTTTTTGCGCCATTTCCGTATCACCAACAATTAAAGCGCGCAAGAGCTGTGTGGGAAGTATATCCAAAGGCATCACCTTTTCGTAATTACCAATAGGCACCATGGCTCTCTCACTGCCATTTGTATTTGTGCTAAAACTCAAGTTTTTTTCTTGAACTGAACCCAAAGAAGAAAGGTAGATGGGCATGGCCGAATGTCGCTTAACGCCCAAAGAAAGATAGCGAAAAAATTCACGCTGATATCCTTCGAGGATTATAGCAACCTGAGTGTGATAGCGACCCAAAAAAGAAAGGGCCCCACCGGCATGTCTGGCAGATGCAATACGACCTGATAGCAAAGATCCGGAGATAATTCGATTGTCTCCCCCGTCAGTCTCGTTAACGATCAATTCATTAATATTTGCACCAATACGGGTTTGCACTAAGCGCGGATTAACAGCTTGGGGGCCGCACAAAGCTACCACTCTTCGAGTATCAATACAGCCAGTGGTAAATAATGCACCTATAGCCAACACATCTTGATAGCCTATTACCCATACAGTTTTTTTAGCGCTAACAGGATCTATAAAATGAATGTGTGTACCAGCAAGCCCGGATGGATGAGGACCACTAAACCTTTGCGGTTGAATACCGTCCAACTTTTCTCCAGAAATTGTTGCATCATCCGAAATACAAAGATGAATTGGCCCCTCTGTAAGGCGCTCCAGCACCAGCAGCCCATCTTCAAAATCTTTTTCTCTCTCGGCAATAACTACATCAGGATTTACCGCTAATGGGTTTGTATCAATAGCAGTAACAAAAATTGAGCTGGGTGACCCAGAAAAGGGGGACGGAATCTTAGAATATGGTCGAGTTCGCAATGATGTCCATAGGCCAGATGAAACCAAATTATCAACTACGCTGCTCCTAGATAAAGACGGCAGCTCCGCAGAAGCATATTGCATAAATGTTTCCTGCTCATCTCCATCTACATCAATAACTATAGATTGAAAAACACGGCGTTCTCCGCGATTAATAGAGGAGACAACACCGGAAGCAGGTGAGGTATAGAGTATCCCTTCGGTTCTCTTGTCAGAGAAAAGTAGCTGGCCAAGCTTAACTCTATCACCGACCTTGACCGACATCGTAGGCTTCATACCAACATAATCATCGCCAATGACAGCAACAGATCCAATAATAGGCCCTTTGTGTATAACTTGCTCAGGAGCACCCGGTACAGGGATATCTAAACCCCGAGAAATATTAACCATAAAATAAAACCTAAAAAGCTATTTTTTTAATTAACCAGTGCCCTTAACTAATGTGAACCCCAAATAAAAACCATACAACCTTGTAAAAGGTTACATTTTGAACACATTTTAGAATTTAAAGCCGCGTTATTATACGTGATTATAAAAGTACGAACAATTTTTACTACACATTAAATCGTACTTTTTATTGAGGGTGTAAAACAAACCGTGTAACTGCCCAGTTTAGATATGAGGGTTTAGCTGTTCCTCAAATTCAATCATAAACCGATTGAGTGCCGGTTTCCAATCCCTAATTGGCATAGTCCATTTTTTAAGGTAGAGGCAATGAATGCTTCACCACCATGTTGACTGGTTTCGTCAGACTAGTTTCAGTCGTACTCTGCTTATATGCGCTCGTTCAGGACTGCTACGATAGGAGAATCGTCCAAACTATTTTCAGTCGTCCAGGCACGGACCATCTTGCCGTCTTTCTCCGGGGCTGTTAATTCACCTCTAGGCATTTTTTGTACTAACAAGGTGCCTGTTTCAATGGAGCCGTGCTGCATAGCTGTGCGGATAAGGCTGTTGCCACCACATGAAATACCTGAATGGTAATCTTTTAGCTTAAGGCGAAAGTCAGAGCGTACCCGCCTCATTTTCTTACGCAGTTCGTCCTTGTCATCGGCTTTGACGATAGTGCAGATATTTTTCAAGGCGTCGTTTATGTCAGCGTGTGCAGTGCCGCTTACGGTCAGTGATAAAGTGGCAATGGCAATGGAAGTTTTAACTATTTTCAACATGGTTAAGCCCTCGAGTTAAGTTGTTAACCGATTTCGGTAGGCGTATTAGACCCCAATTGAGACGCTTTAAAGGTCTAAGTTTCAATACCTAGGTATGGATTGTTATACGCATAGTTCAGGGGGCAAGTTCACGCAGAAGACACCGAGCAGAATTATTTTTAAGATCGAATAATTTCATCTGTTTTTACTCGGCGCTTTCTGCGCCCTTGGCGAGAACTGTTTTTAATTTTCGCCACAGAGCTCACAGAGGAAATAATTACTAAAATCGAATGATTTCTTACGTTTTTCTTCTGTGATCTGTGCCTCTGTGGTGAATTATTTTTTTGTTACGTATGCGGTGTAGTTCAGGCCTGAATAATCTTATTTTGCGCAAAGAGCATATATCTTGGAAGTTTGTAGTCTGAAATTGTTCAGAGGAGTCTAAAAAAAATAATGGGTCGTTTAGGCCCTGGCTTACCTGGAAATATAGCTAGGTGCAAAAAAACTCGGCTAAAAACCGGGCTGAGTCTAAGCACTTAAACGTGCCTTTGTGGCAGGTTTATTATGGCAGTGCGCTTACTCCTCGTCTTCTACCAGCGTCATCAGTGAGGTATTACCACCGGATGCGGTGGTATCGACACTGACGGTTTTTTCCGTTAGTAAACGTTGGATCAAGTGGTCATTATACTCAGCGGTTATAACCGGTAGTAGTGCCCCTGTGCGTTTGGCTAGCATTTGTACCATGTAGCTGGAACGATCACTTTCGCTGTCAATTACCA
>JBLIIR010000029.1:0-15698 GCA_047635255.1 Porticoccus sp.
AAAGTTAAATATGTGGCGCTACCAAACCTTCTTGCAGATGAACCGTTGGTTCCAGAATTCTTAGAAGAGAATGCAACTATAAAAAACCTTTCAGGTGCGGTAATGAGATTTTTTGAGCACCCTGAGCAGACAAAAAATCTACAAAAAAGGTTTATAGCTATTCATGAATCATTAAAATGTGGCGGTAATGAAGCAGCGGCTAAAGCGCTGGTGGCGCTGATTGGCGCCCCCTAGGTGTGAATAACTGTTGTTTTTTTAGTCTGTTGGGGTCACTAAATATTTAAAATGGATTGAGAGTTTGAGTGTAGTGTTTACTGAAAAGAAAGTACTCAGATTAGCATATCGAGGCTCGTTGCTTGCTGGCGTTGATGAGGCTGGCAGAGGCCCCTTGGCTGGCGATGTCTTTTCTGCTGCAGTTATCCTTCATCCAGAAAATATTATTTTTGGGCTTGCAGACTCAAAGAAACTCTCTGAGAAGCGTCGCCAAGAGTTAGCTGTTGAAATTAAAGAAAAAGCACTGTGCTGGAATATAGCGCGATCTACGGTGAAAGAAATAGATCGCTTCAATATACTTGAAGCAACCATGATGGCTATGGAGCGTGCCGTTGAAGGATTAAAGATAGATCCAGAGTATGTTGTGGTTGATGGAAATCGTTTGCCGTTATGGCGCTATGCTTCAGAGTCTATCATTAAGGGTGATGACAAGATCCCATCTATTAGCGCAGCATCAATTCTTGCCAAGGTTCACAGAGACGAAGAAATGATCGCTTTTGATAGGTTATATCCAGGTTATGGATTTGGTTGTCATAAAGGCTACGGAACAAAAAAACATTTTGAAGCTATAGAAAGACTGGGCCCAAGCCTTATACATAGAAAGTCCTTTGAACCCGTTAAGAGTATGGATGCTTAAATACTGCAACCGTCTTTGTATAATTATTCTTTCTATATAATCATAGGGGTTGATGCAGTAGGATAAGTAGTCCGCTTCGATCTGTATCAAGTTATAAATTTATACAATGCAAGATATATTTAGCCTTAGGTATTAGGGCATTTTATAGGTTTAATTTTTTATGTCTGCGCCTTCATTTATTCATCTCCGTCTGCATAGCGAGTATTCTCTTGTTGATGGTCTTGTGCGTATAAACCCCCTAGTGAATAGGGCGGTTGAACTAGGCATGCCTGCTGTTGCTCTCACAGATGTTACAAACTTCTTTGGCCTGATTAAATTTTACAAAGCAGCACATCTTGCCGGAATAAAACCCATTTGTGGCGCCGACCTCCGTGTTCGAAGTAATATTGAGGGCATTAAGCCATTTGATCTTACATTCCTAGTGATGAATTTACAGGGTTACCAGAACTTAACAAGACTGATATCTCGTGCTTACCAGGAGGGGCAAGTGCGTGGTGAGCCTTTGGTTCAAAAGCACTGGATCGAAGAATCATCAGAAGGCTTAATTGTGCTTGGCGGGCATCAAAGTGATATTGGACAAGCATTGTTATCTGGGAACAACAAGCAGGCCGAGGAGTGCCTGCAAAGCTGGCTTGGCGCCCTACCTGAGCGATTTTATTTGGAGCTGAATAGGACTGGGCGGCCAGGCGAAGAGGACTTTACTCATAATGCAGTGCAGCTTTCTTCGATGTTTGATTGCCCTTTAGTTGCCACCAACGATGTTAGGTTTCTTGATTCTAGTCATTTCGAGGCCCATGAATCTAGAGTCTGTATTGGCCTGGGCTATGTGTTAGAAGATCCTAGAAGAGCTCGCATATATAGCGACGAGCAATACCTTCGTTCAGCAGACGAAATGACTGAACTTTTTAACGATATACCTGAAGCTATTGAAAATACAATAGAGATTGCTTTGCGATGCAATCTTGAGCTTAAACTAGGGGAAACCTTCCTGCCTGAATATCCTGTTCCAGAGGGACTGACGAAGGATGTATTTTTTGAAAAACTATCTGTAGAAGGGCTAGAAAAGCGCCTCTCAAAAATACTCGGTACTCTTGACAAAAGCCTGGAGAAGGAAAGAAAAATATATTTTGACCGACTTCACTTTGAGCTTGGAATTATTATTAAAATGGGCTATCAGGGCTACTTCTTGATAGTCATGGACTTTATTCAGTGGGCCAAAAAAAATGATATTCCTGTAGGTCCCGGTCGAGGCTCTGGGGCCGGCTCTCTAGTTGCTTATACTCTTGGTATTACAGACCTTGATCCCTTGCAATATGGCTTACTTTTTGAGAGATTTTTGAATCCAGAGCGGGTTTCTATGCCAGATTTCGATATAGATTTTTGCATGGACAATCGCGATAGGGTTATTTCGTACGTTGCAGATCGATACGGCCGTGATGCTGTTTCTCAAATTATTACCTTTGGAAAGATGGCAGCTAAAGCTGTAGTTCGTGATGTAGCAAGAGTCCAGGGTAAGCCTTATGGTCTAGCAGATAGATTATCCAAAATGATTCCCGCTGATATTGGGATGACCCTTGAAAAGGCTGTTGAGCAGGAAAATATTCTGAAAGATTTTTTAGCTAGCAACGAGGAGGCTCAAGAAATATGGGATATGGCACTTCAGCTTGAGGGCGTTACTCGGAATGCAGGTAAGCATGCTGGAGGTGTTGTTATTGCGCCAACAAAACTTACAGATTTTTCTCCGTTATATTGCGATGAATCCGGAGAAGGACTTGTTACGCAGTTTGATAAGGATGATGTAGAAAGCGCAGGCTTGATAAAGTTTGATTTTTTGGGGCTAAGAACACTCACGATAATAGATTGTGCCGTAAAAATGGTAAATCAGCGGGGACAGAATACAAAAAATGAGCTCCTTGTAATTAATGATATTCCATTAGATGACTCTTTAACGTATACCCTTATACAAAAAGGCGAGACAACGGCTGTATTTCAGCTAGAATCCCAAGGGATGAAAGATTTAATGAAGCGCGTAGAGCCCAATTCTTTTGAGGATATTGTGGCGTTGGTGGCTTTATATAGGCCTGGTCCGCTTGAGTCTGGCATGGTGGATGACTTTGTTAATCGTAAACATGGAAGAGCAAAAGTTGCTTATCCTGATGAAAAATTTCAACACGAAAGCCTCAGACCGATCTTAGAACCGACTTATGGCGTCATTGTATACCAAGAGCAGGTAATGCAGATTGCTCAAATCCTTGCTGGATATACTTTGGGTGAAGCAGACCTTTTGCGCCGCGCTATGGGTAAGAAGAAGCCAGAAGAGATGGCGAAACAGCGAGAAATTTTTGAAGCAGGCGCGCAAAATCAAGGCATTGATCCCAGTCTCGCTATAAAAATATTTGATTTAGTGGAAAAATTTGCTGGGTATGGTTTTAATAAATCTCATTCTGCTGGATATGGTCTCCTTGCTTATCAAACTGCTTACCTGAAAGCAAATTACTTGCCTGAATTTATGGCAGCAGTTTTGTCTGCTGACATGCAAAATACAGACAAGGTGGTAAAGTTGGTTGAAGAGTGCGGCGATCGAAATTTAGTACTGCTGTCACCAGATGTTAATCGAAGCACCTTCTGTTTCACGGTCTCTGGTCAGGGGGAGGTAATCTATGGGCTTGGGGCTATCAAAGGCTTAGGTGAGGGACCTGTCGACAGCATTATCTCTGCAAGAGATAAAGACGGAGACTTTGTTAACTTATTTGATTTTTGCTCAAGGGTAGATGGGAGAAAAATCAATAAACGCTCTCTAGAAGCGCTTATCCGTTCAGGGGCAATGGATAACATAGGGCCAATTGGTGAGATAGGGTTTAAACGTGCAGTTATGCTGGCAGCAATGAGTGAGGCAGCGAAAATGGCTGAGCAGCGGACTCATAATGTTGTTAGCGGGATGACGGATCTTTTTGGAGACAAGGCGTTAGAGTTATCCCCTGAATTTGGGTACAAGAATTTTAATGATATTCGTTGTGAGACCGTCAAGAAAAGGCTGGAGGGAGAGAGGAATACTCTGGGACTATATGTATCTGGACACCCAGTTGATGAGTATATCGATGAGCTGGATGGCTTTATCAGGCATCGTATCTATGAATTAAAACCAGAAAAATCTACTCAGATTGTTGCGGGCTTGGTTGTGGGTACAAGAATGATCAGAACAAGAAGTGGCGACAGCATGGCCATTATTTCCCTCGACGACAAGAGTGCTCGAATTGATGTAGCAGTTTTTTCTGATGTTTTCGCTAGCTGCCGTGAAAAAATTACTAAAGATGAATTTTTAGTGGTGAAAGGGCAGGTATCTATAGATGATTATACTGGTGGAGTTAAAATGCGAGCAGATCAAATTAACACTTTGTATGAGGCCCGACTAAATCATTTAAAAGGTATTGTTATTGATTTGAGCAATGAGAACCTTCAAGAGTTTACTATTCGTGATATTTCTGAAATTATGCTTCCATATAATGAAGGAAAATGTCCAGTTCGTATCTGCTATAGCAATCCCAAAGCTTTATGCGAAATAGCCCTAGATAAAAAATGGCTAGTATCTCCTAAGGATGAGCTATTGCAAAGATTAAAAGAGATGGTTGGTAGCGAGATGGTGCACTTAAGGTTCTAGACATGCCGGCAGCATTTACAGATTAAAGATTAAGTGCCAGCACGGCTTATAGCAAAGCAATAAATCTTAACTTTCATTTATTTAATTAGAAATTTACTCCCGACACGATATGTGTTTTTATCTAGCGAATTTTTTGGACTTAAAGTTTTGTTTTTTTGGTATAAATATTATGGATGACAGCCTTACATGAACTTAAATTATTTGGATTTTGAGCAACCTATTGCGGAGTTGGAAGCAAAGATTGAAGAGCTTCGCTTGGTGGGCAACGATAGTGATATCAATATTACCGAGGAAATCATCAGGCTTGAAAGAAAAAGTCAAAAGCTTACTAAGAAGATATATTCAGGGCTCACTTCTTGGCAAACTGTCCAGATTGCAAGACACCCTCTTAGACCACATGCTACAGATTATATAAGTCGGGTTTTCACCGATTTTGATGAACTGCATGGCGATAGGCATTTTGGAGATGATAAGGCCATCATAGGGGGCATAGGGAGATTGGCCGATAAGCCAGTTGTTATTATCGGTGAAGAGAAAGGCCGGGGTGTTAATGAAAAAGTATATAGAAATTTTGGGATGCCAAAGCCTGAAGGGTACCGCAAAGCCTTGCGTTTAATGGAGATGGCCGAACGCTTTAAGATGCCTGTTGTCACACTAATTGATACACCTGGAGCATATCCAGGAATTGATTCTGAGGAACGCGGAATTAGTGAGGCTATAGCCAGAAATCTTGCAGTTATGTCTCGCTTAAAGACACCTGTAATATGCACTGTTATCGGTGAAGGTAGCTCTGGCGGCGCATTAGCTATCGGCGTTGGTGACCACCTTAGCATGCTCCAATACTCCACTTACTTTGTTATTTCACCGGAAGGTTGTGCAAATATTATCTGGAAAACCTCAACTAAAGCTGCTGAAGCAGCCGAAGCGATGGGTGTTACGTCTACTATTTTACAGGAGCTAGGAATAATAGATGAAACTATTTCTGAACCCAATGGCGGCGCACATCGTAATATTGAGACTATGGCAGCTAGCCTTAAAGAGTGCTTGATTAGACAGGTCGCTGAGCTTACTGAGATCCCTATTGATGAACTGCTTGAAAAGCGCTATAAGCGTTTGATGAGTTATGGTAATTGATAAAATATGTTTAATTACAAAAGAGAAATATTGTTGGACGTTTTTTTGAAGCGCCTTTGTTTTATTTGTCAGCCCTGCTGGGCCTTATATGTTCTATTGTGATTGGAAAATCTATAATTTTTTAGCGCACTATTTATTGCCATTTCTTTTGATTGCCAGTAACGTTGTATTTTCGTTTAAAATTGCAGAACCTTAATGTCGTTCCAATCCTCTCGTCTTTCTAGACATCTTCCCACGTTTAATAATGCTGAGCACCTTTATGTTGCTTATAGTGGTGGATTGGATTCTCATGTGTTGCTTCATGCAATGGTTTCTTTGGTTGGAGTGAAATCTTTTACCGCGATCCATATTAATCATCAATTATCCATAAATGCAGATAACTGGCAGCAACATTGCAAAGACTGCTGCTCCAAATTGGGGGTACCTCTAATTGTCGAGACCATCAAGGTTGAAAATAAGGGTTTTGGATTAGAGCAGGCCGCGAGAGAGATTCGTTATGGTATTTTTAGAAAATTATTAGATAAGACTGATTTATTGCTGCTTGCTCACCATGCTGATGATCAGGCTGAGACAGTTCTTTACAGGTTACTTCGTGGTGCTGGCACAAAGGGCTTGTCCGGAATGCCCATATCTAGGCCATTGGGCCTTGGTAGGATATTTAGACCATTGCTAGCATTTTCTCGAACCGATCTTGAATCCTATGCTTCCATTCATGGTTTGGAATGGATAGAAGATGAAAGTAATAAAGATATGAGATTCGATAGAAATTTTTTGCGACATAAAGTGTTGCCGGTAATATCTACACGTTGGCCTGACTGTCTATCTAAACTGAATCATACTGCAAATCTTTGTGCAGGTTCGGACCATTTGACAGAGGTTCTGGCTGCACAAGATTTTACAGATATGTATGAAAAGCCTGAACGTATTGGTTGGAGTATTTCTATTGATAATCTTGTATGTCTAGAGGAGTCAAGACAAGCAAATGTGCTGCGCTATTGGGCCTCCGTACATAAATTGCCATCACCCAGGCATAGCGTTCTTAGGGTGATTTTAAATGAGATGCTATTGGCGCGCCCTGATGCTAAGCCTTTAATAATCTGGCCCGGCGTACAGTTGCGACGGTTTAAAAAAAGATTATATCTCTTGCCAGCAGATACTAGTGACTCAAATCACCATGTAGCGGATGCAGGAGAATTGGAAATAATTATGCAGCCAAGTATAAAATGGAATGGAATTAATCAAATTATGCTGCCTAATAAGGGAAGCATATCGACAAAGTTATTAAGCACTGGAGGGTTGAGGATATCCAAGCAATGTGATGTAGAGATTCGCTTCCGTGCTGGCAGCGAGCGTTGTAAGCCATTCGGACGTAGTGGCTCCAATACACTAAAAAAATTACTTCAAGAGTATGCTCTTGAGCCTTGGCTTCGTAACAAAGTGCCGCTTATTTATATTGATGGGAAGTTAGCAGCTGTTGGCGACTTGTGGGTTTGTGATGGATTTTTTGCCTCACCAAATGAGTTCGGTGTTGAGCTACAGTGGCGATTTTTTTAGCAGCCTGCATTGTAGTAATAGATTGAGACAGTCAGCCATCTCTGGTAGGCTAATTTACCATCATAACAGCTAAAATAGTTGCCCTCCTGCTCTTGAAATAATTTTTTATTTTGATGACATAGAGGCTTATTTTATTCAAAAATATAGCTTAATCCAGCTATTTACGTTGAGTCTAGTGTACTGATAGGGATCCAAATGACGCGTTATATATTTGTTACAGGTGGTGTTGTATCTTCTTTAGGGAAGGGTATTGCGGCAGCCTCACTGGGTTCAATTCTTGAGGCCCGAGGCCTCAATGTTACGATTCTTAAGCTGGATCCATACCTGAATGTCGACCCCGGAACCATGAGCCCTTCACAACATGGAGAGGTTTTTGTAACTGAAGATGGCGCTGAAACTGACCTTGACCTTGGGCACTATGAGCGTTTTTTGTCTTCGAAAATGTGTAAACGAAATAATTTTACTAGCGGAAAAGTGTACGAAACAATTCTTCGTCATGAGCGCCGAGGAGACTACCTTGGGGCTACGGTGCAAGTAATCCCTCATGTTACAGATGAAATAAAGAGGCGTATTTTAGCTGGTGGTGAAGATTATGATGTAGCTATTGTTGAAATTGGCGGCACAGTTGGGGATATTGAATCACAACCTTTTCTTGAGGCTATACGACAATTAAAGCTAGATCTGGGGTTCGGTCATTCTATCCTTATCCATCTGACACTTGTTCCTTATATGACTACAACGGGGGAGACTAAAACTAAACCAACACAACATTCTGTTAAGGAACTGAGATCTATTGGCCTGCAGCCAGATGTTTTGTTATGTCGAAGTGTGGTTGAACTTGATGAAGGCCAGCGTAAAAAAATAGCCTTGTTTACCAATGTAGAAGCACGAGCAGTTGTGACATTATTGGATGCTAAGAGTATCTATTCTATTCCTCGCGATCTTCAGACTCGAGGTCTGGATACCGCTGTTTTAGAGCAACTTGGTTTGAGTTGCAAAGAGCCAGATCTTTCTGATTGGGACTGGATTACAGAAAATCACCTAAATCCAAAGCACGAAGTGACTATCGCTATGGTTGGCAAGTATACCGAGCTTTTAGATGCCTATAAGTCACTCAATGAGGCATTGACTCACGGAGGTATCCGCAACCAAACCAAAGTAAATATTCGCTATATTGACTCAGAGAGCCTTGAGGGCGAAACATCACTTCTTGATGATTGTAGTGGAATTCTTGTGCCTGGTGGATTTGGTGTGCGCGGTGTAGAGGGAAAGATTAAGGCAGTCAATCACGCTCGAATTAACAGGATACCTTATTTGGGAATATGCTTAGGCATGCAGGTTGCGATGATCGAATTTGCACGCAATGTTTGTAATTTAGGTGGTGCAAATAGCACTGAATTTGACCCTAAAACACCGCATTCTATTATTGGATTGATAACCGAGTGGGTTGACAGTAGTGGTGTGATAGAAACACGTACCGAAGATTCAGACTTGGGTGGAACAATGAGATTAGGTGGGCAGGCTAGCTACTTAATTCATGGCACCATGGCTCATAAAATATATGGTGCTGATACAGTTTTTGAGCGTCATCGTCATCGTTATGAGGTGAATAACAATTATGTAGCTGGACTGCAAGAGAACGGAATGAAGGTTGGCGCTTGGTCGGAGAATAAAACATTAGTTGAGATGGTTGAAATACCTGAACACCCCTGGTTTGTTGCTTGTCAGTTTCATCCAGAGTTTACATCTACTCCTCGCGAAGGCCATCCGCTTTTCACAAGTTTTATAAAGGCAGCGCTTAAGAATTCTAAAAGAGTCTAATTTATGTCTACATCAAAAATATCTGTACCATCGATAACCATCAATATTGATGGTATATCGGTAGGCAATGATGAGCCTTTCGTGTTGTTTGGAGGCATTAATGTGCTGGAGTCTCGAGATCTTGCAATGCAAGCAGCAGAGCATTTTTGTGAGGTGACCCAAAAACTTGCTATACCTTACATATTCAAAGCATCGTTTGATAAAGCGAATCGTTCGTCTTTTTATTCTTATAGAGGGGTTGGGATAGATGAAGGACTAAAGATATTCCAGGAGATTAAAGAGACATTTCAGATTCCAGTTATCACAGATGTACATGAGCCCCATCAAGCAAAGATGGTAGCAGATGTCTGCGACGTATTGCAGTTACCTGCTTTTTTAGCCCGTCAGACCGACTTGGTGAAAGCTATGGCAGAAACCGATGCTGTTATAAATATAAAAAAACCCCAGTTTCTCAGTCCGTCACAGATTGCTAATATTGTAGATAAATTTAAAGAGTGTGGTAACAACAAGCTTATTCTTTGTGAGCGAGGTACTTGTATGGGGTACGATAATCTTGTTGTAGATATGCTGGGTATTCGAACTATGAAAGACACCAGCGGCGGCTGCCCTGTTATTTTTGATGTGACTCACGCGCTTCAGTGTCGAGACCCCCAGGGGCTTACTTCTGGTGGGCGCCGTCAGCAGGCTGCAGAGCTAGGAAGGGCAGGCATCGCTGTTGGTCTAGCCGGTTTATTCTTAGAAGCTCATCCGGACCCAGATAATGCAAAATGTGACGGACCTAGCGCTTTGCCATTACTCAAGTTAGAGCCTTACCTGGCTCAAATAAAGGAGATAGATGATCTGGTGAAATCTCAACCTGCATTTGAAATATAATTAATTTAAATTTTTAAATAGATACTGTATGAGAGAGTGTCTATTTTCCTGGAGAATTTACATATGAGCAAGATTGCTGATATCAGAGCCTATGAAATATTAGATTCTAGAGGTAACCCAACGATAGGAACGGATGTGATTTTGATGGACGGCAGTATTGGTTCAGCCTGCGCACCATCTGGTGCCTCTACGGGTTCAAGGGAGGCTCTTGAATTACGCGATGGAGACCAAAGTCGCTATTTGGGAAAAGGGGTTCTAAAAGCTGTTGATAATGTAAATAAAATCATTAAACCGCTTTTGCTGGGTGCGGATGCTATTGATCAGAGATTTCTGGATATGTTGATGATCAAAGCGGATGGAACAGAAAACAAGTCTAGATTTGGCGCAAATGCTATTTTGGCTGTGTCGCTTGCTGCATCAAAAGCAGCAGCTATATCGCGCAGACTGCCTCTTTATGCCCACATTGCAGACATTAACGGAACTCTTGGCCAATACAGTATGCCTGTGCCGATGATGAATATTATTAACGGAGGGGAGCATGCAGATAATAATGTTGATATCCAGGAATTTATGATTCAGCCTGTTTCCGCCAAAAATTTCTCCCAAGCACTACAAATGGGAGCTGAAATTTTCCATTCACTAAAAGCAATACTTAGCAGTAAAGGCCTTAGCACTTCAGTGGGCGATGAGGGGGGATTTGCACCCAATTTGTCTTCAAACTCTGAAGCCCTTATTCTTATAGAAGAAGCGGTAATTGCTGCGGGCTACCATCTAGGTAGGGATATCACGCTAGCCTTGGATTGTGCTTCCTCAGAGTTCTATAATGATGGTAAATATGAATTACTTGGCGAAGGAAAAACATACAGTTCTGAAGAGTTCACTGATTTTTTGGCAGATCTTTGTGATCGATATCCAATTATTTCAATTGAGGATGGACAGGATGAATCTGATTGGAATGGCTGGAAATTTCAAACTGAAAAATTGGGCCACAAAATTCAATTGGTGGGAGACGACCTTTTTGTGACTAACACGAAAATTTTAAGTAAAGGCATTGAACTCGGTGTCGCAAATTCAATCTTAATCAAATTTAATCAGATAGGCTCTTTAACAGAAACGCTGGATGCCATAAAAATGGCAAAAGATTCAAGCTATACTGTCGTCATTTCTCATCGATCGGGTGAAACGGAGGATACGACTATTGCGGATCTTGCTGTTGCAACCGGTGCCGGGCAAATCAAGACCGGTTCATTATGTCGATCCGATCGTGTTGCAAAATATAATCGTCTGTTGCGTATAGAGTCAGAACTTAAGGATAATGCACCTTACAGGGGCTTAGGAGAATTCAGATAGCCTCTCTAGTTGTCTTAGGCTCTGGCATGATAGTTTAGAGGCTACCTTTTTTGTGGGTAACCTGAGTCGCTGACGTGGTTAAGTTTGTGCGGTAGAATGGTTTGTGATGCGCTGGTTGTTAATTGTACTTATTTGTTTCATGCTCCTCTTGCAATATAGCTTGTGGGTAGGCGAGGGCAGTCTCGCTCATAAGCACTTACTTCAACGTGAAGTTATCGTACAGCAGAAAAAAAATGAAACTCTGCGAGAAGAAAATTTAATACTAGCGAGCGAGGTAAAGAATATTAAAGGTAGCATCGAAGGTATTGAAGGGGTCGCCAGAAAAAATCTTGGTATGATTAAGGATGGCGAAACTTTTTATATGGTTATTGAAAAAAAAGACTAACCGAAAACCCCAATATATGACAAGCAAAATATGAAGAGCTGGGTAATAGTTCCTGCTGCTGGAGCCGGGAAAAGATTCTCCCCAGAAGCCCGCAAACAGTATGCAAAATTTCTTGATATGACTGTGCTTGAATATACCCTAAAAAGATTGTTAGCAACAGATCACATCAAAATAGTTGTCGCTGTGAGCCCTGAAGATAAAGCATGGCGACAATTGACTATATTTAAAAATACTTCTATTGAAGTGATTTCTGGCGGCAAAGAACGGGCAGATTCAGTTCTTTTGGCCCTAGAGCACATCAAAGATGAAGCCGAAATGAATGACTGGGTATTGGTTCATGACGGTGTAAGGCCGTGCGTTAAAGTTGCTGATATTGTAAATTTAATGGATCAGCTGAGCTCTCATGCGATAGGTGGGATTCTTGCTGTACCTGTTGTTGCAACGATTAAGAGAGTTACTAGTAAGGCTGAAATAAGGGCAACCGAAGATCGATCAAGGCTTTGGGAGGCTCAAACACCCCAAATGTTCCGCTTTTCGTTGCTCCTGGAGGGCTTAAGGCAGGCAGCCAAGGCTAACTGGCAGCCTACCGATGAATCTGCTGCAATTGAAAATTTGGGGCATATGCCTCGAATTATTGAGGGTAGCCACGATAATATTAAAATCACTCGAAGAGAAGATATAGTGATTGCTGAAGCTATAGCATTATCTCAGCAGGAGCGGTCATGAGGATAGGACAAGGTTATGACGTCCATGCATTTGAAGAAGGCGACCATGTTATTATTGGCGGAGTTAGAATTCCTTTTAAGTATGGCTTAACAGCCCACTCAGATGGGGATGTCTTGATACATTCTTTGTGTGATGCCATTCTTGGCGCCGCCGCACTTGGTGATATTGGACGATATTTCCCCGATACAGACCCTCGTTATTTTGGCATTAATAGCCGTGAATTATTGAGAGCTACAATCACACTCGTTTGCGACAAAGGGTACTGTGTTTCAAATACTGACATAACTGTTGTTGCTGAAGCCCCTAAGATGGCGCCACACATCAATGAAATGGTTAGCAATCTTGCATCTGACTTAAGGTGCGATGCTGATCGTATTAATGTTAAAGCTACAACGACTGAAAGCTTGGGATTTGAGGGTCGAGGAGAGGGGATAGCTTGTCATGCTATTGTTTTGCTTGTTTAAAAATATAAGATAAGAAATATATCGTCTCTGTTTTTTTTGAAGCATTGCTTGATTGCAGGTTGCTTAGTAGTTTTCGCTAGCTGGAGGTTAGGCTAAATGATGAAGGTAGGTGCTATAAACAAAAAATTCCCTATATCTTTTCCATCAGCCTACAGTCATTTGGGAGCAGCAGCTTTTTTTCGCAGCGAGCTGGAAGATTTTCGTGTTGAAGAGAAGTTGGGGTTTTCTCTCTCTGGGCAAGGAGAGCATTTTTATCTTCAAATAGAAAAGAGAGGAGATAATACTCGCTGGATCGCGCAATTACTGGCAAAATATTTTTGTGTTGACGAGTCAGCTGTTGGGTATTGTGGTCTAAAAGATCGTAGGGCTGTTGCCATACAGTGGTTTAGCGTGCACTTGCCTGGTAATGGAAAGCTAATCGCTCCCGGAGTAATAAGGCTGGAAGACACAAGTTTTAAGCTAATAGCATCTTCTTGGCATAACAGGAAGCTTCGAAGAGGGCAGCACAAAGAAAACTACTTTACAGTAAGATTGCGAGAAGTCAGTGGAGATAAAGATCTCTTGGATACCCGCCTAAAGCAGATCGCTTCTCAGGGAGTACCAAATTACTTTGGAGAGCAACGCTTTGGTTTTAATGGTAAAAACTTGATGGAAGCTGACTCTCTACTAAGAAGAGAGTACGGGGCCGAAAGAAAAAGAGGGCAAAAAAAACGCAATTCACCCCGAGGGGGCATATATTTATCTGCTGCTCGATCCTACTTGTTTAATTTAGTTTTGGCAGAGAGGATTAGAAGAAATTGCTGGCAATCAGTCAGTGAAGTCCTGTGCCCTGCTGGCAAACTTCCAGCCTTTAGTAATACCGGTCCAATGTGGGGTCGCGGCAGGTGCATGGAATCTGAGGAAGTGTGTAGATTTGAGAATAAAGTGCTTTTAGAATGGACGGAATGGATGAATGCTCTTGAATTTAGTGGTTTGCAGCAGGAGCGACGCCAGTTGGTCCTAAACCCTAGAGAGCTTAGCTGGAAATGGCTTTATCATGATAAAATTTCGGAAGATATGTTTGATTTAGAGGTATCATTTTCACTGCCTCCAGGTAGCTATGCGACCTCATTGTTGCATGAGTTTATCGATGTTAAAAAATCATATCTGGAAGAAATGCCAGTGCTGACAACGAGCGCTTCAATCTAATATAGTTTGGGCGTTAAAAAATGAGGGCTGTAAGTTGAATACTGTTGATTTTAGTGGGGTTGGAATGACCTCGCAAAGAACTAGAGAGCGGCTCATTCAGCGTCTCACAGACCAAGGTATTACAGACAAAAGGGTGCTGGACGTTATTAGGGTAACTCCTCGTCATTTATTTTTAGATGAAGCTTTGTCTCATAGGGCTTATGAAGATACCGCATTGCCAATTGGGTTTAGTCAAACTCTGTCTAGACCTTATGTGGTTGCGCTTATGACGGAAATTTTACTATCACTAGGGCCCCGTAAAAAAGTTTTAGAAATTGGGACTGGATCTGGTTATCAGGCTACTGTTTTAGCGCAACTTGTGGAAAAAGTATACAGCGTTGAGCGCATAAAATCTTTACAGGATAGGGCTCGCGAAAGATTAAGAAAACTTGGGGTGCGTAATGTCAGGTTGACTCATGGCGATGGCTCCCTTGGATTGATGGAGTTTGCCCCTTACGATGCTATTCTTAGTGCTGCGGCACCCGGTGAGGTTCCGGAGGAATTGCTTCTTCAGTTGGCCCCTGATGGTATTTTGATTATCCCTGTGGGGTCGAGCCATGAGCAAGAACTGCGAGTTGTCATAAGGGATAGTGATAGCTTAAATTATATAGAAAGAGTGGCAGAAAAAGTCCGTTTTGTGCCGCTCCTTGGCGGGCTTTCTAGTTAGTTTTTTGGTTACCATAATCTTGGCTAAGAAGATGAATAAAATTAAACATTGGCTGCTAATTTTTCTGAAGGGAACGGCCATGGGAGCTGCTGATATTGTCCCCGGCATTTCTGGAGGAACTGTTGCTCTTATAACAGGAATCTATACCGAGCTTCTTGAGTCTATCAGCTCTATTAATCTTCATTCATTGAGGGTGTTAAAAGCCCAGGGTTTTTGTAAGTTCTGGGAAAAAGTTAATGGTAATTTCTTGTTGAGTCTATTTTGCGGGATTTTATTTAGCGTAGTTTCTTTTTCTCATGTGATAAATTATTTATTGGTGACAGAGTCTATGCTGATATGGTCTTTTTTCTTTGGACTCATCCTTGCGTCAGCTGGATACATTATTCGACACCTTCCATATTTTTGTTATAAAGAATTTATAGGTTTTTTGGTAGGAGTGATAGCGGTAGTTGCTATTTCTGTTGCGCCAAAAATGTATGCACCAGACGATCTTTTTATATTATTTTGGGGTGGAGCTATAGCTGCCTGCGCAATGATTCTTCCTGGTATCTCTGGTAGTTTTATCTTATTACTTCTTGGGATTTATCCTATTGTTATTAGCGCCATTAGCCAACTGCAATGGACCGTCTTACTGATATTTATCTCAGGTTGTGTTTTTGGTCTTTTGGTTTTTTCGCGCATGCTATCAGCCCTCTTGAAGGCTTATTATTCGCTCACCATGTCGACTCTTGTAGGATTTGTATTGGGATCACTGATTGTGGTCTGGCCATGGAGGGAAGCTGTAGCGGTGACTCTTACTTATGCAGGTATTGAATTTATTTGGCCTTATGGGCTACTTATGCCGGTGGATTTCTTCGCTGCAACGGGCCAAGATCCTCAATTATTTGCAGCGTTTAGTTGTATGATACTTGGCCTAGTTTCTGTGATGG
>JBLIIR010000030.1:0-15261 GCA_047635255.1 Porticoccus sp.
ATAAATTTTTTCGCTTTTATATTTTGCATGGGACTCATAGCGACTGCACTTTATATGCAGCATGTAATGGAATTGCGCCCTTGTTACCTTTGTATCACACAAAGAGTTTTTGTGGTTATTACGGGGGTGTTTACCTTGCTAGCGTTGCTTCACAATAGGGGCCTTAAGATCTACGGATCACTAACTATAATAAGCGCACTAGGTGGTGGCTATTTTTCCGCCAAACAGTTATGGCTTCAAAACCTCCCTGTTGACCAAATTCCTGCCTGTGGGCCACCTGCCGAATATTTATTTAATGCCTTTAACTTCAGCGAGGCTTTAAGCATGTTGCTACAAGGTGATGGGAACTGCGCAACAGTACAGTGGACATTTCTGTACTTAAGCATTCCTGGATGGACACTGATTAGCTTTCTACTGCTGGCTATACTGGGGCTACTACCAATCATTCGCAAGCGCTAGAGGTGCTACGAGGATTTATTCTAGGTATTTGTGCTCATGGCATAGGCACCGCAAAGGCCCTTGAGATTAGTCGGCAATGTGGCGCATTTACTATACTGGGTCTTGGTGCAACTGGAATACTCACTGCTTTAATCTTGCCTTACATTGTTCTCTTTATAGTATAGTAATAAAAAGGCCCTAATGGGCCTTTTTATTACTAAGATATATGGTGACCATTTATTCTGATGTTAAGACTTTCTCCAGCTCCACTTCAAAAACAAGGGTTGCCATAGGTCCAATTGTAGGCAATTGCCCCTGCGGTCCATAAGCAAGCTCTGGGTGAAGATAAAGCTCCCATTTGGCGCCTTCTTTCATTTTTTGCAATGCTTCTGTCCAGCCAGGAATAACGTCAGCAAGACTAAGCTCTACCGAACCACCGTGTTGAGACGAAGTATCGAATTCACGACCGTCAATAAATGTACCTCTGTAATGTACAAGAACACGACTTGTTCCTGTTGGGGATGCGCCTGTGCCCGGGATAATAATTTTATACTGTAAGCCCGTTTCTGTCGTGATGACGCCATCTTTCGTGCTATTTTCTGATAAAAATTTCTTACCTTCTTGGATATTTTTTTCTGCTGTAGCATTCATTTCTTCTTGATACTTAGCAGTTTTTTCCTGCTGTGCGGCGTAGTAGTTCTCTACCACCCTTACTGCATCTTCCTTAGAAATTCGAGGACGCTGATTATTCAATGCATCAGCCATACCTAATGCAAAAGTTTTTTGATCAATCTTTGTATCTGAAGTAAAAAATTGAAGGCCCACATCGCCACCTACGATATAACTAAACTTTTCAATTTCTGTTTCCATGGTTGATTCTTCTGCATCCGCGTCCGAAAGCAATTCTTTTTCTGCAGCAAAACCTAATTCAGGTGATTCATTTTCATTGCAAGCGACTAAGCCAAGGCCTACTGCAAGGATCAAAAATAAGTGTGTGAATTTCATATGACTATCCTTTTTAAACTTATCTGTAATTGGAATTACTTAACAAGTGACGCATCATAACTCATAAGTCCTGAAAACTTAATCAGAGTCTTGACGAAGACTTGCATGAAATAGCAATGGATGGCCGATTAAGATTTTAGGGGCGTTCAGCATGGTCAAGTAATTATTAAGATTGGTCATTTGCCATTCTGTGTTGACCGCATCATTAATAACAAAATGCTGTTCTTTTGCCCAGTGATACAAAATCTCTTGGACCACTTTTTCGGCAGTTACTTCCAATTCTTTCAGTGCTCTAACACTATTTTTAATTAATGCTGATACAGCCACAAATCGTCTCACTCGGCGCAATGGTTGCACAGCGCAATGATCCCATTGTTTCATTTTCTCCCATGCTGCTGCTAAATCCTTATTTGTGATCTCAATACCACAAGAACCAAGCCAGCAGCACAGAAGTAGCATATTAACATTGGCGTCGTATTGATCTTGGTATTGAAGACAGTGTTCTGCCACACCTGATCGAGCGTAATGCGATAGCGAATAAATCCAAAAAGGATTTTCTGTATTGCTGTCTAGTTTTTTCAAAGCTTGCGGAATCTCATGTCTTGATCATAGCCAACACGGCCTGCACTAGCTTTTCAACACCGATGGCCGCTTCATTGATATTGCTCGCCAGCATGTATGCTGGAGTTGTCACTAAAAGATTCTTATCGTCAATGCATATATCGTTGACGCTGCAGACTTCGTGGATAGCTCCAGTAGCTTCGATAGCCTCAGCGATCGACTTATCATCACCAATAGTGAAACGAACCCCCTCCCCAAACAACTTGCCTACCATTGCCGGTGCAATACACATCGCACCCACTGGCTTTTTGGCTTGATGCATTGCTTGAACAAAACGCTTTAGTTCTTCATTTAATACAAGAGCAGAACCCTTGACAGCAAAATCACATAGATTTTTAGCAGCGCCAAATCCACCAGGTATAATAACTGCATCAAAATCTACCATTTTGGCCTGGGCTAAATCTTTTATATCTCCGCGAACTAGTCGAGCAGCCTCCGCTAATACGTTTCGGCTCTCATCTTCGGCTATATCACCGGTAAAATGATTAATAACATGCATCTGTTGCATGTCTGGAGCAAAGCATTGAACTTGTGCTTCCGCTTGATCTAAGCACAAAAGGGTAATGACAGACTCATAGATTTCTGATCCATCAAATACACCGCATCCTGACAAAATCACAGCTATTTTTTTACTCAAAACTTATCTCCTGTTGCCTTAGCTGCAATATCTTACAATATGCGAGCGTACATGAGATCCCAAACTCCATGGCCCAGTCGTTCGCCTCGTGCCTCAAATTTAGTGACTGGACGAAAGTCTGGCCTCAATGAGTACTTCCCTGCACCAGCGGTATTCTGATAACCTGTAGCCGATTCCATCACTTCCAACATCGACTCAGCATAAGGCTCCCAGTCAGTCGCTAAATGGACCATACCCCCTATTTCCAATTTTTCTCTAAGCATTTTAATAAAGCTTGGCTGTATTAGCCGGCGTTTATTATGTTTCTTCTTGTGCCATGGGTCAGGAAAATATATTTGCACACGGTGGATGCTAGCATCAGGGATGCAGCCTTCAATAACATCTATGGCGTCAGCCATATATACCCTGATATTTTGGAGGGACATCTTGCCTGCATCACTAATTAAACGCCCAACGCCAGGAGCATGAACCTCGATACCCACAAAATCTTTATCTGGCTCAAGCTGAATCATGCTGAACAGTGATCCGCCCATACCAAACCCAATTTCTAGCACTTGAGGAGCATTGCGCCCGAATTCTGACTGAAAGTCTAACCGCCCTTGATGCAAGCTGAGGCCATAATGTGGCCAATAATCATGGAAGCCTAACTTTTGTCCATCGGTCATACGTCCAGAACGAACAACATAACTTCGTATGGATTTGTTTTTATACTCGGGCCTGACATCTTCCAACTTTAATAACTCCGTACTATTTCAGGCTATAATTACCAAGAATACCATGACTAGGGTTTTACTAAAGCCCTGGTCATGGCAAAAGAAAGAACTAACCAGCCAGCCAAAAACATACTACCGCCGATAGGCGTAATCATTCCAAAGGCCTTGATTCCAGTAATAACTAATAGATAAAGGCTGCCTGAAAAAATGATGGAGCCCATGACAAACAACCAACCTACAATGCTCCATAGGATGGTATAATGACGATTTGCAGCAATAATGACTGACAGCAATGCCAAGACATGGAACATTTGGTACTGCAGACCGGTTTGCCAAAGACTCAACATCTCTGGTGCCGTAGTACCCTGAAGCAGATGAGCCCCAAAGGCGCCCAAGGCGACAGCAAAAAAACCTAACATTGCTGTCATGCCTGCTAGTATCTTCATTTTTTTATCCTATATCTATCGGGCTGATAATTTATCATTTCATGCAAAAAAACAAATAAAAAAGCCGCATAGAACGCGGCTTTTTGAAACTTAAGTCCGATGAGAGATTACGCCTCCATGCCCAGCCGGACTCTTTTCATTGCATTTTTTTCTAGCTGTCTCACACGTTCTGCAGAAATATTATATCTAGCCGCTAAATCATGAAGTGTGGCTTTATTGTCTGTTAGCCAGCGACTCTGAATAATGTCACGGCTACGCTCATCCAGCTCGGCCAATGCTTTCGTCATGCGATTGTGGCTATCGTCACCAGTTTCTGCTATCTCAACCAATAATGCTGGATCAGCCGTCTTGTCCTCTAAATACAATGCCGGCGCTTGATAAGAGCCCTCATCGTCATCTGATGAGTAGTCAAAGCATTCATCATGACTTGCAAGGCGCTTTTCCATCTCCATAACTTGGGAAACTTCAACGCCCAAATCATCTGCAATTGCTTTAGCCTCATCATTGCTTAACCATGCCAAACTTTTCTTAGCGCCACGCAGGTTAAAGAACAATTTTCTCTGGGCTTTAGTGGTAGCAACTTTAACTATGCGCCAGTTTCTTAACACATATTCATGTATTTCAGCTCTAACCCAGTGCACAGCAAAAGACACCAAGCGAACACCTTTTTCAGGATTGAAGCGCTTAACGGCTTTCATTAATCCAACATTACCTTCTTGAATTAGATCGCCCAAAGGCAACCCATAACCGTTATAAGAGCGCGCAATGTAAACAACAAAACGGAGATGGGATAAAACTAAGCGCCGTGCAGCGTCTAAATCCTCATGGTAATAAAGATCTTCGCCGAGAACACGCTCTTCCTCGGCGGAGAGAATGGCAATTGCATTAGCGCCCTGTATGTAAGCGGCAATATTTGCTCCAGGGGTCATCCAATCCAAAGGTTGTAAATTGTGACTCATATAAACCTCAAAGACAGCTATTTTAACAGCTCAAAATTAGATTACCATACTAATATAAAATATCATAACTCGCTGTTTTGAATAAAAAAAATTATTTTGGTTCGATAGAGACTAGCTGTCTTGCAACCGCCAACCAAGTCCCCAAAAACCCCAGACCAGCACCAATAAGCAAAAGCCCCATTAAACCAGAAGACCCCAAGCCTTCTAATTGGAATACACTCTGATAAAGATCAGCTAGGTGTGCCACAGGCGCAGACATCCAGTGTACAGACACAGTAACTAAACTCCACGCCAGAGCCCCGCCCATAAAGCCATACCAAACACCAGTATATAAAAATGGTCGTCGAACATAACTGTCGGTTCCACCTACAAGCTTCACAACAATCACTTCATCGCGACGATTTTCAAGAGCAAGCCTAACAGTATTCCCAATAATCAATAAAACACCGAAAGCTAAAACCACTCCAAGCATCAAGGCCAGCTTCTCGCAAACCTCCAGCATTGCTTGCAACCTTTGCAGCCATTGCATGTCGACCTGAACACTATCAACAAGAGTCTCTTCTTGTAATTTTCTTACTAGGACTCCGATAGCCTCAGAATCATGCTTGATATCTTCCTTCGGCTGAATAAGAAGGACTGCCGGCAATGGATTTTCATCCAGCATTTCTAAAATGCTTCCAAAATTTGACTCTAAACGAAATTCGTCCAGTCCTTGCTGGCTGGAAATATATTTCACAGAAGCTATGTCGGTATTTGACAATAAACTTTTTTTTAGTTTCTCGGCTTTCAACTGAGAGGCTGCCATCTTTAAAAATACAGTGACTTGGGTTGTAGACTCCGTATGACTGCCTAGTTTTTCAAGGTTAATAACACCGACATATAAAGTTGAAGGTAAACCCAAAGCTATTGCTACAACAAGGGATGTCATTAGCGTCTGGAGTGGTTCGGCGCACAACCGACCAATTGTGCTGGTGAACGACTGATAGTGGCTCCGAAAATAACCTTTAAATTGATCTGAAAATCTCTGTTCTCGTTCTCTAGAAATCAATAAACCTGGGCGATTTTTAGCTTCAGGCTTGCGACGGTAATTACGATTCATTGAGGCCTTCCATCCTCTAATAGCTTTCCGCGATCCAGCCTCAATAAACGTAATCCCATAGAGGAAATTAAATCTATATCATGTGTAGCAATCAATACTGTGACGCCAACCTCACAAAAATTATGGAATAAACACATAATTTCCCCAGACAGCCCTGGGTCAAGATTGCCAGTAGGCTCGTCAGCTAGCAAGATTCGCGGTTTATGCACAACAGCTCGAGCAATGCCTAGACGTTGTTGCTCCCCCCCAGATAAAACCATTGGATTCATTTTTTCTTTATCTAGCAATCCAACTTTATCGAGAGCAGCTCTAACCCTTCGCCCAACTTCACGATGCTGTAATCCCGAGACTAGAAGAGGCAGCGCAACATTATTAAACACACTGCGATCAAAGAGCAGTTGATGGTTTTGAAAAACAACTCCTATATTTCGCCGATAATATGGCATTTGGCTGTGATATATACGATTTAAATTTTGGCCATCGACAAGCAATTCACCGCTAGTCGGCCTCTCCATAAGCATAATAAGCTTCAAAAGAGTGCTTTTGCCTGCTCCAGAGCGGCCCGTCAAAAAAACCATCTCACCAAGGTCTAGATCAAAACTCAAATTGCTTAAAGCTTCATATCCAGATGGATAAATTTTGCTTACTTTATTGAATTGAATCATATCTATCAGATATTCTTATTGTCACTACTAAGCACCGCTTCCACATAATTGCGCGCATCAAAAGGCTGCAAGTCTTCAAGATTTTCTCCCAGCCCCACAAAACGCACAGGAACACCAAAACGCTTATATAAAGAAAAAATCATTCCGCCTTTAGCGGTACCGTCAAGTTTAGTTAACACCAAACCAGTCACAGCAACCGCATCGCTAAATTCTTGCATTTGATTCATGGCATTCTGTCCAGTACCAGCATCAATAACTAGCAGCACTTCATGGGGGGCAGAGCCATCAAGCTTGGCGATAACGCGTCTAATTTTTTTCAGCTCTTCCATTAGATAGTCTTTTGTATGCAGCCGTCCTGCTGTATCAGCAATCAATATATCGACACCATTAGATTTAGCTGACTCTATAGCATCAAAAATAACAGAGGCGCTGTCTGCACCCTCTCCCTGGGCAACCACAGGTATGTCATTTTTACTCCCCCAATCTTGCAGCTGCTCAACAGCGGCTGCCCTAAAGGTATCTCCAGCAGCAAGCATCACTGTCTTATCTTGCTTGCCATAATATTTGGCAATTTTTCCAATAGTGGTTGTTTTGCCAACGCCATTAACACCAACCACAAGTATGACAAATGGAGATTTCTGAGAACATACTTCTAGCGACTCTTGACAACCAACGATCTTATTAATCAAAATAACCTGCAATGCCACCAATAATTCATGCCCATCGATCAGCTTTTTACGTTTTAGCTGACTGGTTAATTCTTGCATTATTTCGACTGTTGTTTCTACACCTACGTCCGCCAATAACAAGCGCGTCTCCAAATCTTCTAAAAGCTCGGCATCAATCTCTCGCCCAACAAAGAAAAGGTCACTAAAGCCACGTCCTGTTTTCGATAGCGCACGACGAAATCGTTCCTGTATTCCAACACCTACATTAGTCTTTTTAGGGTCATCGGAGACTTGAGATAAAGATTGATTGTTATTTGACTCATGAATATTTGTTTTATTTTCATTAACTTGTGGCTCGCTTTCTATGCTAGATTCTACATTTTTCTGACGGCGCAAGCGCTGGAGAAATGTCTGCTTTTTGGCAGGCCTTAATATGCTATCTTTTTCTTTTGCAGAAATATTTGTTGTATCTGGTGCAGGCATTATTCTAACTCTGTGAAAACTGATTAATGCATGCTATCACTTTAGAACGAGAAAAACGCTTTGAAACATTCAGGTAATCAGAAATTTTTGTCAAAAAAATCTAACAATAAGGTTCGAATTATCGGAGGAAAACTGCGTGGCCAAAATCTAAATTTTGTTGATACTGAAGGGCTAAGGCCGACTGGAAACCGCACAAAAGAAACACTTTTTAACTGGCTCGTTCCTTCTATCATTGTGGGCTCGAACTGCCTGGATCTATTTGCTGGATCAGGCTCCCTAGGAGTTGAATCTGTATCTCGAGGAGCTTTTAGTGTAACAATGGTTGAAAAAAATCATTCTGCAGTCACGGCCTTAGAAAGCAATTGCTCCTGCTTGGATATAAAAAATGTAACCATCATTAAAGCCGATGCGATAAAATGGTTGGCTAAAAAAAATGATTCAAGGCCTTTTGATGTGGTGTTTCTGGATCCCCCTTTTGACTCCAATCTATTAACAGCCTGCTGTAGCTTGCTAGAAGAAAACGGTCTTCTAGCAAAAAAATCATACATTTATATCGAAACAGATCAAAGCCTTTTAGCCCCAATCATTCCGACTGACTGGAAGCTGCTTAAAGAAAAAATATCAGGGCAAGTGGCCTATACGTTATACTGCCGAGAGATAAAACTATAGGCTAAAGCATATTGCTTATATAAATAAGTCCAGCTTTCGAGAAAAAATGTGAAAACAATCGTCTACCCAGGAACATTTGATCCAATCACCAATGGTCACGTTGATCTCGTAGAGCGTGCTAGCAGGCTCTTTGATCATGTCATCTTTGCTATCGCTAGCAGCAAAAAAAAAGCGCCATTATTTGATATGGATGAACGCATTGATCTGGCTCGCAAGGCCCTATCGCACTTTAATAATGTAGAAGTTATTGGGTTTGACTATCTCCTGGTTAATTTTGTAAAAGATCACAATGCAGATGCAATTCTTCGGGGTCTTCGTGCGGTATCAGACTTTGAATATGAATTCCAACTAGCCAATATGAACCGCGCACTGTCTCCTGAAATAGAAAGTATTTTCCTTACGCCTTCAGAAAAATTATCCTACATCTCATCTTCTTTGGTCAAAGAAATCGGTTTACTTGGCGGAGACATTAATGCTTTTGTTCCGCCATGTGTGCAGGATGCCTTAGCAGTAAAATTTAATACTGACTAACAGCATCTTTAAAGATAAATTACTTTTGACAGCAGGAACAATACACTGAGGAGCGCTGACCTAACCTTATTTCTTTTAATGTCGATTTACAGAGAATACAAGCCTTTCCTCCTCGACCATAAACAAAAAGCTCTTGCTTAAAATAACCCGACTTACCCTCATTGCCTGAAAAATCTTTTAAGGTTGTTCCTCCCTGATCGATCGCTTTTAGCAATACCTCTCTGACATTTTCAACTAAAATTTTATATCTATGAAGCGTAATTCGGCCAGCTGATTTTTTTGGCCTGATGCCGCTAAGAAATAATGTCTCATTAGCATAAATATTACCCACCCCCACAACAATCTTGTTATCCATTAAAAACTGCTTTATCGAAGTGGTCTTGCTGCGAGACAAGCAATACAAGCGTTCAGCATCAAATTTTGGTTCAAACGGCTCGGGACCCAAATGCTTGAGGAGTCTATGGTGTTCGGGGTCTCCTTCTACCCATAAGATAGAACCAAATCTTCTAGGATCTGTATAACGAAGTATGACTCCATCATTAAAAATGATATCTACATGATCATGTCTTTCGGGAGGGCTTTTCTTTAGCAAAATTTTGAGATTGCCAGACATGCCTAAATGCACCATCAAATGTCCGTTCAAAAACTCAAACAACATATATTTTGCACGCTGTCGTGCAGATTTTAGTAACTGTCCATGCAATAATTCAAACAAGTTGCTTGGAACTGGCCAGCGAAGATTGGGGTTTCGAACGACAACACTAGCTATTCTTTTTCCTTCGATATGAGGTAGCACGCCTTTTAAAGTAACAACAACTTCTGGCAATTCAGGCATATCCACTCCTTGCGAAAGTAAACTGAAATGTAATTCATTATTCTGTTATAAGTTTCATTATTAAAAGTAATAAAAAACCCCGATCTCTCGGGGTTTTTTATCTTGCAACCTACAACAGAGTTTACTTAATTTTTGCCTCTTTATAAGGAACATGCTTCCGAACCACTGGATCGTATTTGCTAAACTCTAGCTTATCAGGCTTAGTGCGTTTATTTTTATCCGTGGTGTAATAGTGTCCAGTGCCAGCACTGGACACTAATTTAATTTTATCACGACCCGATTTAGCCATTATTCTTCCCCTTAAACCTTCTCGCCACGCTGGCGAATATCTGCAAGTACCTGCTGAATTCCCAACTTATCAATAATACGTATTCCCTTTGCAGAAAGACGCAACTTCACAAAACGCTTTTCTTCTTCAATCCAAAAACGATGAGAATGTAGGTTCGGCTCAAATCGACGACGAGTCCTATTTTTTGCATGTGAAACATTATTTCCCGACATCGGCCGCTTGCCGGTGACCTGACATACCTTAGACATTGTATCGCCTCTAATGATTATGCCGCACAACTCAGCGACCACTCAATCAAATTTGTTAGTAAATTTTTATTAAAAAATCTTCTGAAGGTGAGAACGCTTTTCAGCTGAGTTGTACGCCCACATAAAGAGCCGCATTTTATACCAGAAGCCGCCGCCCGAAGCAACAAAAATTCTATAGATTAGCCTGAATGTAAGATTTCATGTTTGTTTTGTGATGGTATAGCAAGTACTGACTACGCAAATTACTTTCTCGGTGGTATCTTATACACCTAAGATAAAAATTTCAGGTAAATTATTGATGTATTCCTTAGCCAATAAGCGTGTTTTGTTAGGCGTCTCTGGCGGCATAGCTGCATACAAAAGTGCCGAGGTTGTTCGGCGTCTGCAAGATTTGGGTGCCACGGTTAGAGTCGTAATGACTGCAGCAGCCACAGATTTTATTACTCCACTTACTTTGCAAGCGCTATCTGGAAATCCTGTCCATACAAAACTACTAGATACTAAAGCAGAAGCTGCTATGGGTCATATTGAACTAGCAAAATGGGCTGACATAATATTAATTGCCCCTATATCAGCTAACTTCATGGCTAAGCTTGCTAGTGGGGAAGCCAGCGATCTTCTTTCTGCATTATGCCTGGCTAACCGTTCCTTGCTGGCTGTTGTTCCAGCCATGAACCAAGGTATGTGGAAAAACCCAAGCACTCAAAAAAATCTTGGATGTTTGCGAAGTCGCGGAATTCATATTTTTGGCCCAGCAGAAGGCTCTCAAGCATGTGGGGACACAGGCCCAGGACGAATGATAGAGCCAAAAGATATCGCAGAGCTTACCGCTGATTTATTTGAAACAGGCTCCCTAGCAGGGATCAAGGTGGTCATTACCGCAGGCCCTACGCGTGAAGCCATAGATCCCGTTCGCTATATTAGCAACAATAGCTCTGGGAAAATGGGCTATGCTTTAGCTGAAGCAGCTGCTGAAGCCGGTGCAGAAACTATATTAATAAGCGGTCCCGTAACTTTAAAGCCGCCTAGTCGAGCAAAAACCATCTACGTCACAAGTGCTAGAGAAATGCATATTGCTGCACTCGAGGAGGCCGCTAATTGCCAGCTGTTTATTGCCTGTGCTGCGGTAGCAGATTATCGTCCAGTGAATCAATCAGAACAAAAAATTAAAAAATCTAAGGATGAGATAACTATTAATCTGGTCAAGAATCCAGATATTGTGGCTGATGTTGCTGCCCTTATTCATCGTCCCTTTACTGTAGGATTTGCCGCTGAAACCCCACAGACAAAAGACTGTCTAGAAATTTATGCGCGTGAAAAATTAGAAAGAAAAAATCTTGACCTTGTTATTGCAAACAACGTTTCAGGTCGAACTATAGGCTTTGATAGTGATGACAATGCTGTTCTAGTAGTCGAGACAAGCAGTTCAGAAGCGATACCAAAAACAAGCAAAACTATTTTGTCACGACAGTTAATTGCAAAAATTGCACAGATGCTAAAAATTACCAATAAAACGTTATAATGGCTGCTCGTTATAAATGATAATTGTAAATCTTCAGCCCTTGATCAGGATCCAGAAATGTCACTAACCATCGCAGAAGCAAAAAACATAGCAAAGGTGCTGTCAGAATCGTTGCCCTATATTCAGCAATTTACCGGTAAAACTATTGTTATTAAGTTCGGCGGGAATGCGATGATAGACGAAAAACTTAAAGCTGGTTTCGCGCGAGATGTAGTGATGATGAAGCTGGTTGGAATGAATCCAGTCATAGTTCATGGTGGAGGACCTCAAATCGGAAACTTATTATCAGAACTCGGGATTGATTCACATTTTGTAAATGGCATGAGAGTTACAGATAGCAAAACAATGGATGTGGTTGAGATGGTTTTAGGTGGAGCTGTTAACAAAGAAATAGTTCAGCTTATCAATCAAGCTGGCGGAAAAGCCGTGGGGATTACCGGTAAAGATGGCCAGCTGATCAGAGCTCGCAAGTTAAAAGTGTCTAAAAACTCCTCGTGGCAAAAGACACCTGAGCTGCAAGAACCAGAAATTATTGACATCGGGCAAGTAGGGGAGGTGGTATCAATTAATACCGATGTTATTGACATGCTAACTGCCAGTAATTTTATCCCTGTTATTGCACCTATTGGTGTAGATAGCGAAGGAAATTCGTATAACATTAATGCTGACTTGGTTGCTGGCAAAATTGCCGAGGTTCTTCAAGCAGAAAAATTAATGCTCTTAACTAACGTCGCCGGCCTGCAAGATAAAGATGGTGTGGTGCTAACCGGCCTATCAATAAAACAGGTGGATGCATTAATTGCTGACGGCACTATTTACGGAGGCATGCTTCCCAAGATTCAGTGCGCACTGTGTGCAGTGAAAGGTGGCACAAAAAGTGCTCATATCATTGATGGTCGAGTGAATCATGCATCTTTATTGGAAGTTTTCACCGATCAGGGTGTTGGTACAAAAATTACAGACCAAAGAAGCAGAGACTGAAGTCCCTATGGCCGCTGAACAAAATTCAAGGAAACAACAAATTCTGCAATCCTTGGCTCTAATGCTGGAGGAAACACCAGGCGGAAAAATAACTACTGCCAAATTAGCATCAAAGGTCGGTGTCTCAGAAGCGGCCCTTTATCGTCACTTTGCTAGTAAAACTAAAATGTACGAGAGCTTAATTGACTTTATTGAACGCACTTTGTTTAGTCGAATACGCATCATTCTGACAGAAGAGTCAGATGCCGCCGATCGTTGTTACAGAATTCTTACACTAATGCTGACCTTTTCTGAACGCAATCCAGGAATAACCAGGCTGTTAACTGGCGACGCCTTAACTGGCGAAACAGATAAGCTCCATGCACGCATAAAACAACTCTTTGATCGGCTAGAGGTTCAATTAAAACAAATTTTGCGCGAAGCAGAGATTGCTGAAAATATTCGCACAACCTGCACTATAGGAACATCAGTCAATATGATTTTAGCTCTAGCAGAAGGACGCATGAGTCAGTTTGTGCGCAGCGGATTCAGTCGTCTTCCTACCGAAAATTGGCAAGAACAATGGTCAATCGCTATGGTTGGTTTTTTCCGAGATTCGGCATAGTTACAAACTTAATGCAAAGAAGAATTTAGAGTTCTGATGTACCATGCCAAGATATTTCATTAAAGTTTGAGGATTCGCATCCAAAATAAAGCAAGGCTATCAGAAGCCCTGCGCTAAGTATTAGCTCTAAGCTCCGCATTAAACCAGTTTTTATGGAGAAACTTAAACACCAATGCCAGACATTATTCCAGAGAATTCTGTAGGGATTATAGCCCCAGAAACAATAAATTTTGATGAGCCTTTAGAGCTAGCATGCGGGCGTACGCTGGCCAATTATCAGCTTGTCATAGAAACCTATGGGGTGCTTAATAGCGACAAGAGTAACGCTATTTTGATATGCCATGCCCTTAGTGGGCACCACCATGCTGCTGGCTATCATTCTGGAGATGACCAAAAACCAGGCTGGTGGAATAACCATATTGGCCCAGGAAAACCAATTGATACAAATCAATTCTTTGTGGTGTGTCCAAATAATCTAGGAGGATGCCATGGCAGTACAGGCCCAAGCTCGATCAATCCAGAAACAAATGAAGCCTGGGGTGTCCATTTTCCCCCGCTAAGGGCTCGGGATTGGGTCAATAGCCAAGCAAGGCTTGCAGATAAACTAGGCATTGATCAATGGGCTGCTGTTATCGGCGGAAGCTTGGGAGGCATGCAGGCCATGCGCTGGGCGCTTGAGTTTCCAGATCGCGTCAGACATGCAGTAGTCATTGCCGCAGCAATGAAACTCAGCGCGCAAAATATTGCCTTCAATGAAATGGCTAGAAATGCTATCAAGTCAGACCCTGATTTTAAAAATGGAAGTTTTATCAAAGAGAGAACCCAACCACGTAACGGGCTAGCATTAGCAAGAATGATTGGTCACATCACCTACCTTTCTGATGAAGAAATGGGAAATAAATTTGGCCGTACACTCAGTGCTGGCTCCTTTCAACAGGGACAATATACGCCTGTTGAATTTCAAGTAGAAAGCTACTTGCGCCATAAAGGTGATACATTTTCTGAGAATTTTGATGCCAATACTTATATTTTGATGACAAAAGTCTTAGATTATTTTGATTTAGCTCGCGAGTATGACAATGATCCCGTCAAAGCATTTAGTCACGCTAAATGCGATTTTTTAATAGTGTCTTTTTTGTCTGATTGGCGATTTTCCTCAGAGCGCTCAGAGGAAATTGTTAGTGCGCTAATAGACGCAAAAAAGAACGTTTCATATGCCGCCATTAGCTCCAACCTCGGGCATGATGCATTTTTGTTGCGAAATGAGCGTTATGAAAAAGTTCTTGCAGCCTATATGGGTCGGCTACTCAAGGATCCAGTAAAAATTAAACACAGCGTCAACACACCAGAGGCAGAGTTATGAGCCTACGCACCGATCTTGAAATTATTCAAACCTGGATTGCGCCGAATAGCAGAATTTTAGATCTAGCCTGTGGTGACGGAACGTTGCTCCAAAGTCTAAAATCATCCGGTCAAATTGAAGGCTATGGGCTAGAGATTGATCCAGAAAAAATTACTGAAGCAATATCAAACAATGTAAATGTAATCGAAGCTGATCTCGATTCAGGGTTATCACAATTTTCAGATAACAGTTTTGACACTGTGGTAATGACCGAAGCCCTTCAGGCTATGCGGAATCCAGATCTTGTCCTAGATGAAATGCTGAGGATCGGAGAAAATTGTATTGTAACTTTTCCAAATTTTGGAAATTGGCAAACAAGGATTTCTCTGGCGATTCAGGGGCAAATGCCTGTAACCAAAAGGCTAATCTACCAGTGGTACAACACTCCAAACATTCACTTCTGCACTGTCTCAGACTTTGAGGCGCTCTGCTCTGATAAAGGTATC
>JBLIIR010000031.1:0-15155 GCA_047635255.1 Porticoccus sp.
ATTCTTTAGCCCTCCCTTGACGAAACGGACGCTCAACATAACGACAAAGTAAATATGCCAGTAATATTGAAGCCACACGTATCAAGACCTTATCCAAAAAGAGCAACTCGCCCATCTTAAAGTAACTATAGAAAACAAAAATTGGCCAATGAACTAGATACAATGAATAACTGATCAAGCCAAGATTCACTGACACTGGGTTACTTAGTAACTTATTCGTATATTTTACTTTGGCACATAATATTAGTAACGCCGTACCAACACAGGGTAGAAGCGCATTATAATAGGGAAATATCGTACTCTCATCAAAGGTGAATACGGCGTAAAGAATCATACCGAGAGCGGAAATCGACAGAAACTCGAGACACAAGTTTGATTTAGGCTGATACCTAATCAACCAAACCATTATCGCCCCAATTGAAAATTCAAACACCCTAAATGGCATCAAGTAAAACACCGCAGACTTACCCTCGGGAGCAACATCTGCAGACTTCGTATTTAAAATACTTATATCTATTTGGTCTAAATTCAAAAAAAACATAGTTAAGGTAAAAGCTAAGTGAACCCACAACAATAATAGCAACAGGCGCGAATAATTTGGATTTCCTTCCTATAATTGCCGCCATTAGAAGAGGCCACAGAATATAGAACTGCTCTTCCACGCTTAATGTCCATGTATGTAGCAATGGCTTGAAGCTTGCTCCCGCATCAAAATAGCCACTCTCCCCCCAAAAATAAAAGTTTGAAACGCTTGTGACAGAATAAATTAGTGCCCCACCAAAACGCTCGAAATGCTGTGAGATAAAAAACAAATACGTCACAATAAAGCAGATGACTAGCATAACGAAAAGTGCAGGGAATAATCGCCTTGCCCTGCGCAGATAGAAGCCTGAAAAATGGAAATTTCCGGTCTGTTTTATCTCACTTTGAATCCAAGCGTTATTAAATAGCCACTAATCACAAAAAATACATCTACCCCTACGACCCCCCACTAAAGGCCTCAAATTCCACATGAAAAAAAGAACGCCAAGAACGGCGACTGCACGTAGCCCGTCGATGTCAGGGCGATATTTAAGCGGTTTATGATCAAGCAATTACAGGCACTCCACGATATATAAATTTTTTAGACCAATAAAACGCTGAGAGGCGCCTCACCGACCAATTGCATTGTTAAAAATTCAGACCAAGAAAGGATGCTAGAGATACAATTCCATATTTCGTTTTGAGTACGGGCGCACACTAGGTCGCCATGAAAAGTGACACACAGTATTTTCGATAGTTCATACCTGTCCAGCACAACGTACAAATAGAAAAATATTCAAGTAAAGCATGGCATCCATATCTCTATCCTATTTCAGCATATTCATTTTGACAATTATTTTTGGCAACAACTTTACAGCAGATAAAAGTTGCTGTTTACAAATTAACCGCTCAAGTTCGTAGGTTAGCGCAGCCAACTGGGCAAGCTCTGGTTCAATATTGCGCAGGTTATTTTGGTCTGCAGCTGTCAAAGAAAACCTTTTTTCTAGCCGACCAATCCCCCCAGATGTATACCAGCTCGCTCCCAAAGGCTCCAAAGACCATCGACTCCAATTTAAAACTTGTTCTTGACGGTTTTCTCTACTGATCCAAATTGAGCTTTTTATACCCGGGTTGTGGAGAACAATGGGGAGGCCCTTAAGTAACGACTGCAGCTCATGAAGCCTATCAAGCAACTCAGAAATCGGCATAATCTCCTTATGTTTTCGACTGGCTACATATAAACGCCCTATTAACTCAGTGGTCAAGCGGTCCCACAAGAGTGGGTGTGATCTCTGATAACGATCAATTAAGCTTTCCGGTAGCTTTAAGGAAAATAGTTTCGTGTTCAAATCAATTACGAAGGAAGCGGCTTTTTTAGGACTTACAATATGACCTGGGGCCAATCTATAAACCAAACAAGAAAAATCCTCAACATTGGTGGCTAGTAAAAGCTCAGGCCATAAAGACTGCTCCCGCACTGCCGTCACTAGGCTCGCCTCATGCAGCGCAAGAGATCGCTTATTACGGTCAAAGAGCTTAACAAGGCATTCGGCATCATCAGCTTCCTTGCCCCTAACGAGTAAATGAGGTACGTGCGGCTGACTGACTTCAAGCCACTGAATCCTTAAATCCGACTCCTCCCATTCGACAACTCCGGCTTCTGCCAAAACAGAGTGTATCCATTTACGATTTTTCCCAGGTGCGAGATAATCCCATAGACTTCTTTTTCTAGAAACGGCTAAAGTTTCGACCAAAACCTTTCCGTGAAAAAATATTGCATCTAGTCTCTGCCTTTGTTTTGCAAGACCAGAGATGCCGATGACCATAGCCGCAGCTCGACCAAAAATTTGGCGACCTATCAAAAATGAAATAACCGCAGTAATAAACCCTGGCGGACTGAGCAAAATAAACGCGATAATTAGATAGCCAAACACTAAAAAAAAACCTAGATTACTAGCAAATCCCAAGGCAACATCTAACTTCCTGACCAGATAGCCCCTAAAGTTTTCGTGTCTATGATACAACGCCGACATAATAAGACTGGCAAGTAATAGATATACTGAGATTAATACTGCTATGGGCGGGTACATCACCCCAAGACCTATCAACGCCAACATGATAAATACAGCCCCTGCTAAGGCACTCGAATATCGCTTGTATGCGCTGGCTGCTATTTCATCCTGATTTTCAAATAAAATCATTTTGTGGCTTTTTACCAGCAGTATTTTCACTGCAATTTCTGTAACCTTTGCAATTAAGTAATTGGCCCCGAGACTTAATACGTAACAGCCCGCCGTAGCTGCACTTAACAAAACAATCAAATGATTCTTCTCGAGCTGTGCAAAGAGATCAGGGTAGTATTTGGGCACACCTTCTGAGCCCAATAAAATAATTATTTTAAGAGGAAGAAAAAATGCCAGTAAGGATGCGATCTGGGCCACCAATGTCAAGAAGACAATCGCCAGAGTTAGCATGGGAACAACCCGATAAAACTTAATCCCTAGAGATATAATCCAGCGTAAAACAGATTGAGAATCAGGCATTTAGTAACTTCACATTTAGTATTTTTTATTGAAATAAAAATATTATTATTGCGCCTATTTGGAAATATCAGCACCTGACACAAAAACAACTTTTACTCGCTCATATTTCGCCACATCCATACAAAATGATAATACAGATTCAGGCAAGTCGTCTGAAACCCACAACTCTCGAACGGATATGGCCTGTTTCAGTAAAGCCCCTATAGCCTCTAAAAGTATCTGCGTGAGCTGCTTCTTTAACAGGCCACCGCCTGTAACCATAACAACCCCAAACGAGCGATGCCCCGAATCAAAGTGATCTACCTGATCACAGCTAACCCATGTAGTCAGATAATTCTGGACTAACTTCCCTTGGAGTTCATTACAGGCAACGCTGTCAGCAAGAATCACTGTCAAATGACCAATACCTAACTCACGATGTTTTTTTGCCAATTTCAAAAGTCCTTTAGAGCTACCCAATACAAGCGAAGGCTGTGTCCAACTATCTTCTGACGCAGTTTCAACCAGCTCATCAAGATTTATTGAATCTCTTTGACGCGGAGGAGTTACTGCTATTTTATTAGCATCTGCCAACTCCAGCTTGAACCGCGTTAGCACTCGGAGGTCTTTCTGATTCTTAAATACCAAACGCAACACTTGACTCGGCTCTACCTTATTAGCCTTATAGGAGATACAACTAAATACTTTCCCATCTTTTTCTCCCTTAGCAATAGACAACGTGCTTGGGCGGGCACCACTGAACTCGACCTGAAGGAGGTTACCTTTCGTACTTGTTACTAGCACCACGCCATTATCAACAACTAACGTTTTATCCTTAGGGAAGTGCCAGTACAGTGTCACGTTCCTTTCTTTTCCGTCCTCAGAAACAATTCGATCCTCAACATCGACTATTTTTTTATTTGCATCAAATTTTATATTACGGTCATGCACTACAGGAGGCATAACCTTTAAATTCATATCAATATAAGGCCCACTATCCGACTCATTAAAATCTTCTACACGCCAAGCGCTCAATCGGTGCTCGAACTCCGAATCATAAGCCGCATGAGAAACCACTGGTACATTATGCCCCGAGCGGCCACGCATATACTTTCGAACCGGATCTTGATTGACATAGTTATAAAGGCCGGAATCAATCAGCCAGTCTTCGCCTCCAGCATACAAACTGATATGCCCTTCATCCTGCTGATGGTGATAACGACTGGAGCAGCCCACTTTTGCAATTAGATGCATCGCTTTATGATAATCTTTCCTTGATGGCCATTGGTCACGAAAGACCGCATAGCCGGACTCAGAATAGACACGATTCAAAATAGGTGGCACTCGCCCCCTCTTCCCCCCGCTAATTGCATAAAGAAAATACTGATACTCTCGCGTCTCTCCAAACATTTCACGATATGAATCTGAAGTCGGTAGCTGCTCAGTATCACCTATAGGTGGTAACGTTCCATCTGGGCGTAAAATATGAGTAATGAAACTCAGCGCTTTAAGTGAAAACTTACCAAACTGCCTGGCAAGGTCACCCAATATCTCCTCTGGGTAATCTTTAATAACCCCCATGAAAACTTTGAAAACAAATATATGGTACGCGGGGCTATTCTCAACATGAACCCCTTCACTCGTGAATGCAAAATTCAGCTCATTACTAATACGATGAATGGAAACTCTTTTCCACTCACTGGCTTGCGCACTGTCAAAAACAGTGCCTAATAACAACAGCACTCTAGCCTGCTCCAAGCCGTGATTAGTATGTTCGGAATAAAAACTATCCCTTAACAAGAATCCTGCATGAACCACTAAAGATTTCTCGAGATACTTAAAAAAACCCTTGTTCTGATTTACCCACTCAGGTGCATACTGAGTACAGTAATAGTAAAACAAAACCAACTGCTCAGCACGCAACGCAGTAGCGTGATCATGCCAAATAAATTCAAAATGATAGCCCGTATCAGTATCAATGTAGCATTTCAGCCAGGACGAAATTGCATCATGTGCAAAAACCAGTACATCATCATTACCAGAAGACCGGTGGTAGGACAGCAAGTACGGCAAAAAGGATAGCCAATTTAGCCGCCACTGCCAACTGCGATTTTTGAGTGGATCCCTCTCCCAATCACCCCAGTTTGAGAACGCCACTGACTTAAAAGGTGCAAGCTCAAGCTTTTTCTCGACGAACAGAGCCTCACCGAGTGATATGTTGGACGAAACCAACAAAGACTTTTCCAGTTTTTTTCTAACACAGTTCTCAAGCGCGTGGTCACAACCTAATTTTAAAGACATAAGTACTTGATCTTGATTGAGTGGAGCGTTAAAGGTTACATGATCAGCTTTATATTTTGATAACCACTGATATGCGGTCTGAGCCAGCGACAGCAGCTTACTGTCATCGACACCCAGCTCCGGATTTTGACCCACCTGTATACTCAAGAGCCAGGTCAAATCCAAGCTAATCATGTCGGAATCTTGTGCACGACTGGCAAGGGTCAAGGCGGTACTATTAGATAAGGGGGAGCAATAACTCAGCAGTCGAAACCAAGCATTACGCTGTGTAATTTCTGGACTCAGTGCATTTAATTGCCTTATGATCTCCACCTCTTCAGGCTTCAAGCTTACGTTACTGAGATTTTCACTTTCTATAGTGATTCGTGCTTGAGAAGCCCAACTTATAATATCGCCAACAACATTTGGACTATAGTCAAAAACCTTAACTGGCACACCAGAATAATCTTCTAGATTTTTTACTACACGCTCAAGGTCCAGTAAATATCTTATAGCAGGGATATCAGAAAACTCACCAAGCACAAGTGAAGTCCCGTAATAATCTACCAACTTAGACGACTGATTAATCACTGTTTGTTTGTAATAAGATTTTAAAAATTTATCCGCATCCCGGTGAACAACTAAAATTTCCAGTGATGACCCAAGAGCCCCAAGCCCTTTAAACAACTCCCTCCACTGTTCAGCGCCAATATTATTAAGCTGATTAATAATAGATTCTGTCGATAATATAACAGTGTGGATATCATCAGCGCTATCGAGCTCCGTCTTTAGTAGCTTAAGGGCGTAGTCAATCTTATTTAATCGTACGAAACGAAAAATATCCTCATGTTTGGTAGAGCCTTCGCCGACCAATGATTCCGGGTACAATACCCCCTGCTTATACAGCAAGTCCCTAGAGTTCACCAAGGCATCTTGAAGTGCCGTTGAGGCTGACTTTGGGTAGCCCGCATGAATTATAATACGATATGACAAGACACCACCCTATGGCAATTTATTCCAGAGAATAGCAAAACTGATTTATTTCAAAATCATGTAGGCGCTCAATTTTTTTCTTCAAGCTATTATGCTTTGAATAGACATTCACCAGATCATATGAGGCATTGCTTCGTATTCCAGATTTAGCCTTGATAGTAGTAAATATGTTGTATAGACCAACTAAGCTTGGAAATTCCTTCTCCAATTCTAGAATATCTTCCTTTATATACTCATACCTCACAAAGTGATCGATAATCAAATCACCTTTAATGAAGTACTGCTTATGATTGACACTCAGGTATGCCATCCCTTTGCCTTTTAAATACCAATCTGAAAGTTTCTCGATATCTGCAGACGCCCCATTCTGATAAAAAAATAACGACACATATACATCAAAAGGATTGCGCACAATAGAGACTTTTTTACACTCAGCCCACAAAACACTTCCAAGTTTATTTTTTGCCTCTGCCGCCGTCATATGAGGCCTAAATATTTTATTACCACTTTCATCCAAATAATTTTGGGCACCCTTAAAACCCAAACCTTCTCTAATCTCTTCATCGCCAGAAGATATAGGGGTAAGAATGTCATGAGCTCCAGCATACCTACTCAACGCAATTTCCAAAGAAGTACCAGCAACCTTTCTTGCTTTCAAAAAAACAAGACTTTCATTACTCAATGATATCAAAATAACCTCTCATAGAAATTTATAGTTAACCTTTTTTACATGCCGGAGAATATGACTCACATTTAGCCCTTGATGCCATCACTTTCGCAAATCGACTGCCACGAGCATGTCTGCCAATGATGAGCTAACTAGTGCAATTAGCCCTGCAAAAAAACGGCCAAAACTTAAGACAGCAAGACTCTAAAGAAATAAATTTTTGTCTTTCTGCCATGACAACGGGACATAACCCATTTTTTCTTCAACGTAATAATACGTACTTTTGAATTCGTTCGCAGCAAATATGCGCATATCTTTTGACATGGCTACTGCCTGCGAGCTATTGATTTTTTCTTGCAGAAAATCTCCCTCACTCGACTCCAACCCTAAAAATGAATCTATAGAATTAACCACCGACTTATGTCTCTCTCCAAACAAATCTTCATAGAAGACATATAACACTTGGGTCGCCGGAAAAACACTATCAACACTTCTCATTGTCCGTTCATAATCACTTCTAAGAACCACATGGTCATTTCCAATCACATCGTAGAATTTTTTTTCTAAAGGATATTTGCTATTTTTTTTCAACTGCATTCTCAGAAACGACCAGTATCGTTCCACTGGATTCCTAAGAATAAAAATAATCTTTGCCGCAGGAAATATACTCCTTATCTCTTCAAATCCTTGTCGGTCCAGCATGGAGTATGCAGGAGTTATATCACCGAAAACCTTAAAGCCCTTACCTCTTTTCAAATAGTATTGCTGATATTTTTTTTTGTCGCCGCCCACATCTAAACGATCAATGTAATCCGCCGCCAATTTATAATCAGATTTCCTCAAAGCTTTTACGCAGCGTTCTTTAAAGGCGCCCATCCAAAAGTCACCGACAAGATTTTCTGACAAGCAAAGAGAGTCAAAGAAATGCATCTCCTTAATCCTTGGGAGATAGACATTCTCATTTTTACTTAGATAGCTTTGCAACCACGAAGTGCCAGCCTTTTGTGCACCTATACAAGTAAAAAACACTTTATCCTGACTCACATTCCATCTCCAAAAGCCTTGAAATATAATTTAGAATACTCATATAGACGAACATCACTAGAGTTGAGGTCTTCGATATACGACCTAAATTCCTGATCATAATAAATGCTATCGAAGGCCTTCTTTTTGACTTTCGGTGGTATTGATCCTGCACTCAATATCCTGTAGTCGCTAAATACTTCAAATACTTCTTTAAGCCGATCAAATGGTGCGATAAAGAAATACTTGTCTTCCACGACTCTTCGTGCAACCGCGAAATCAAGCGTACCTGAAACCCTAAGAGTCTGTGTATTAGACACATAGTTTGGAGCAATTTTTTCTGCCTCCACATAAAAGTTTAAAATGTTTTTGCTTACTGCAAGCTCGTGGAGCTTGTGCTCAGGCCTATTCTTCAAGTAATGGTAAAGTGAGATCGCCCTATCAACAGGGTCGCGAATAATTGAAAAAAGTAAAGGCTCCTTTGCAAGGTCTTTGCTTGCATAATTATAGTGCCCCGCGTATATACGGTACTTATTAAGTATTACGCCATCTAACCTCCTCCAATCACAGAACTCATTACTTGTCCGTTGATAAAGGCAGCCATCCTTACCAAATTCATTTTGAAAAGCACTTTTAATTGTTGTGCCCGCAGTTCGCTGCGCATGAAAGAACACTAAAGGCCTTCCAACTACGTCCTTCTTACTTGGTACCTCCACAACAGGAACAGGAACTGTAGATTTTTTAAATTGATATCGCAAAAGGCTCGGGCGACCATCGCCGAAGAGCCTAACATCTGCCAATGAAAATGCGATATCATTAAAAAAACTTCCACTCGATTTCGAAATCGTACCACCTGAAGGATCTCCAGATAAGTTGTTAACCGTCGGTAGCATTTTCACCTTACCTAGATCATCCTTAATATATATGGATAGACCGTCAAGATTATGTTTCGCCTCACTGATATAGACATGCCGGCCACGCTCATCTGCAATGGCAGAGCGCATTAGGTTTTCATCAAAAACATGCTCAATTTCAATATCCACACTCGGCAGTGTTGTTTTATCCATTCTTATGAGCATTGCCTTACCGACACCCAAGCCATCATCCGTGGGCCAAACAATGTTATTGCCGTCAAAATAGCTACTTGTAAACCGAAAAATGTTTTCTGAAGATAGCTCAGGAATTAGCCCTCCTGGAGTGACACTCCTAACACATGCCTTTTTCCAAGCCTTGCCATCATCATCCGAGTAAAAAAAACAGTTGTCTCCCCTAATATCACCAGTTGTAACATACCAACGACTTTCAATATCAGGATCAGAAAAACATGTGTGGAAATGCCTACACTCGCCAACGCCGTATACAGGACTCGACATTTTCTTCATGGCAACGTCCCACGTTTTTCCATGGTCGTAAGAGCGCCATACATAAAGCGGCTGAGCACCTTTCTCCTTAGTAGCAATGTATTCCGAATACATCACTACGCCTGACGACGTCGAGTCAACACTATTCGAACCATGCCATAGTCGCCTACCCGCATCGACCTTTTTTATCAGGCCGAATATTCGATCAACCAAGTAAACATCGCAAGGTTCTGCGGTTTGAAGAATCCTATTGCCATTCTTCAAAGTGTGGCAGTTTTTAATTTTCTTCTTGCAGTATGAAGTGATGTCAAATTCTTCGCCCACACCCTGATCGTCCACACAGAGTAATTTATTACTCTTTCGTGTTACCGCAATTACTTCTCTTTTATTACTTTCGATCACATCTTCTAAGAACAGAAGATCATCTTGAGCATGCACTGCTCTTTCAATAGATAAAATATCACCTTGCTCATTAATCGGATTTTTATAAAACTCGATAAAATTAACACTCATCATCATCTCTTCAATATCGCCGTTATACAGCCTTGTTTCACTTAAACCAAACCTACTAATTTTTTCGCCACATCTCTACGATCAAACTGTGATTTTGAAAATGCTGCAATCTGGATTTTATCGCCAAGCCCTGACCTAATAGCGTTAACTGCATCTTCAACCTCAGAAAACACCCATTCTTTCGGATAAATCTCCTCGGCTCCCTCCCAGGGCGAAACGATCGGTATGCATCCTGCTACAGCCCCTTCTGCAACGGCCAAATGGAAACTTTCATGATCACTTACTGACAAAACATAATCGATGCCCGCATACCACTGTGGCATATCGTCACCCTGCTCATCAAAAAACACTGAACCCTTGAGGCCGGGATCTTCTTTCAGTCGGCGATATACACTCTCATACCAAGCCATTTCATCTGTGCGCCCTGCCATCCAAGGGTAATCTTTTGGCTGCTTGCCTTTTACACGTAAAATGTAACTATCATCTTCTTTTCTGAGTTCTTTCAGTATATCCAGCGCACGATCCAGACGTTTGCTCTGAGGGACCATACCCACCAACCCCAACACCTTATATTTACTCTTTTCACGCGATACTAGTTGTAGGCCATCTACGTCTACCCCGTTGTAAACCACCAAACCGTTCTCTTTCAGCTCAGGGTGACTTTTCTGGGCATTACGTAGCATGTGAGGCCCGACGAAAACAACTTTTTCAAATTGCTCAAACGGCAATTTTTTCAATAGCGGGCTGCGTAATTCTTGTGCATGTAAACGCCCCACTAGCTTCTGTCCTTCTCGCTTGTTCTTTCCATACCAGATAGCGTTGCCAAGCATCCATTCACAAAACACGGTGTCTGCCTGCGCAAGCAAGCGCTTGCTTACCACTTTATTATGATGGCTATGTCCCTGCCAAAAATCTAAAAGAATGCGTATTCCTGCCTTTGTAAAATATGGATAAAAGGGCTTAATAAACTTGAGGTCATGCCCCGCTATCACAAGTGTCTTCTCAGACATGATTACTGGCAGGCGCGCATAACCCACGGGGGGCTTATGCAGGCCAACTGCTTCTTGAGTAGTTGACCATACAGCCAAGTCCTTCATGCTCTGCCCGCCGGGTATTTTCAACAGTTGCAAACCTAGATTAATGTCTGCGTCCAGTTGTATCAAAGCCTCATCGCAGCTACTGCTAGTCTCTATAGCTCGATTAAACCCTATGCGGGGGCTCGATGAATAGCGGGTAATGTTTATCAGGTCTTCAAAATCCTCTTGCTCTACGTCTTCTAGTGCTTCCGGCTCGGCAATAAAACAATAGTCGCCACTTTGAGCTAGCTCACTGTCTGGACTCAAGCAGCGAATGCCCACGTCCAGTAATGTGGCCATTGTGCCCTCCCCCCATTGCTCAGAAAAAACTCTTCGAGGTCGTATTGTTTGTTTCATCAAGCGTTGCGCGGCAGTTTTGCTCACTTTTTTTGTGTAAAGATCAAACTTCGCAACCCTTGGCATCGCCAACTGTAACCCTGCAGTGCGTAGCATTTGGATCACACGATGCTCTGTTGTATGCGCGCGCATCACAGCTCGCGCCCCCTTCAATGCCACTCGCTTACGATTTGCAGGGTGATGAAGCATGCCCTCAAGTGCCTTAGCCGCCTCAGATTCTGACTTAATAATCTGTGCCGCTCCCGCCAGATAACGATTCATACCTAAAGCTGGGCCTGAGATAATCGCCGCCCCACAGGCAGCAGCTTCTAAGACTCGCCGCGAGAACATTGTCGGAGAATCGAGCACTGAGTTAACATTAATTTGAACAGGGTGTGACTTATAAGCCTGAATCATTTCATCATAAGTTAGATCACCTGCCACATAAGCATCCAAGCCATCAGGAAATTTGTAGGGTGATTGAGGGTCTTTGTGCTGACGGTCGTAAATCGTCAGCCCAAGTGGAGCCGCGGCACTCATAATCATGTCCATGTAAAGGCTACGCTCTGGGTAACGATCCCCGTAGTAAGTGCCTCCATATAATGCTGTATCCGACCACTTGCTAGTTGATGGCAGAAGGTTATGGATAGCCGGCGAGGCAAAGAACGGGCAGCTACTCGCTGTTTTAATACATGAGTTTTTCAGTAATAAGTAAGGAATAATACGACGACTGTCCGTGGTAAATACATGATCACACAGCGCTGCGGCCTCCTTGAATCGTTCAAAATGAACTGGGTCTTCTTTATTCCAAAAGAGAGAAGGAATTGCTTTTTCACGGCAATACCCCAACAACTCCTGCAGCGGTGCAAACTCCTCATCTGAATAATAACCAACTTTTCGATACCATGAGCCTTTACTCCCCTTCCAAGCGGACTCAATGAGTACTGCATCTAGCTTTTCAATTTCAATTTCTTTTTGCCAATTTTCAGGCGACAGCGGTACAATTTTTACCGCTGAGGATAGTGTTGTGGTAGTAAATAAATCAGCAACAAGACCGAGTGTAATTTCATTTAACCCTCTTGCCTGCGGTTCTTCCTCACGACAGTTCTGTTGTTGCAGCATCTCATTGAGCAGTCGGCTGTACTCACTTGCTATCTGCTGCCAGCGGCGCTCATTAACAACCCAATCCCTTGCGGCCCGCCCCAGGTCGCGGCGAACATCCGGCTGTTGAATTAATTGCTCTAGCACCGCTAGTAGAGACGCCCTGCTGCCTTTTTCAAAAAGTACTGCTCGATCGCCATTTCCGGCAAAGACCTTGTGTGGCGCCACATCTGACAACACAACGGCTTTTGCCATAGCCATAGCCTCCAAGGGCTTCAGCGGTGAAACCAATTCCGTGACCGCTGAACTTAAGCGAGGGATAGGCATGATATCCATACAGGATATATAGTCAGGCACAACATCAAAGGGAACGCGTCCCGGGAATCTGCAGTGAGACATAATATCCAGCTCTGCAGCTCTACTTTTGACAACCTCTAAAACCTTGCCATCACCCACGAGCAGAAAAATATAATCCACTTGCTTTTTCTTCAGATCAGCTAGAGCTTCTAGCAATAGATCCAAGCCTTCATAGGCAACCGCACTACCCGCGTAGCCGATGACCGGGATACCTTCAGGTATCTGTAACTCCTGAAGAATATTTGCATCTGCAGTACGCGGTGAAAATCGCTCAGTATCCACAGCATTTGGCGCTAAATGAATATTCGCCTGCGCCACCCCTCTGGCAACCAACTCCCCAGCTAATTCATCCGTCAAAGTCATAACGAGATCAGCCTCACAAGCAACCAATGCCTCCAAGCGCTTCATGAGCTGGAAGCGCTCAGACTTTGCCCACTTGGGCTGGGTCGATGCTTGCGTCACCTCCCACAAGCCTCTTACTTCATATACAAACGGCAAACCAAGCCTTCTTGCTGCAATCAGCGCCGGCAGTGCCGTAATATGGTTTGACGCAGACACGACAACTTCAGCGCCATGTAGCTGTGCTTCGCGAAAGAAATGGTCAGCTGCCTCTGATATATAGTGATCCAATGGTGTTTTATTCAAGTTCCAGCCAGAACATGCGGTATAAATAACACCGTCTACTGCTTCCTGATGAACCCCAAGCCCCGTGACGCGGATACCTGAATCCCACGGGTAGCCCGTTCGAGTAGATGCACTGACATTCCACCCCACCTGCTGTAGCCCCGTAGCAATACCATGGGAACGTGTCGAATAACCATTAGTAGAGTGCGGTACAGACTGATGTAAACAATAGAGCAGGTGACCACTCTGGGCATTCACCCCAGGGTTAGGTTGTCGTGGAGGAATATTCAAGCAAGGGCTACTGCCATCCTGTAGCCTCCCAAGACCCCTTAGGGTCGCTAGTAGTTCTTTGTTAGCTCTATCTTTACCGCCAATACTTTCTAGAACCTTCAATGGCTTAGTGATGCGGCCATATTTGTAAAACTGCATTTTTGCAGTTTTATACTGTCTCACATGTTGCCTTTTCTTTACATATGTAGCTAATAATTTGGGAGTTCTTATAACACGTAGCAGCTTTACCGCTAAGTTTCGCACACGCCGATAAGCACCATACGCACCCCCAACAACCAGAAGCCTTTTAATAAATATTTTGATACGGATTTTACTAACCATTTCGAGCTCCAGCGGCTTTATTCTTAGCCCCACACACCGCGGGTATCTACCAGTTTTAAATGCTCGATCTGTCCGACTGGCACCGCTTTAAACTCTTTATGATCAACTAACATAATACCAACATCCGCCCGAGCGATACCCTCACTTACAGAAATCAGCTTGGCAATGCCCCTTAAACTTGTAGGTAACGTTTCTATATTGGGCTCAACAACTAAAACGGGGCCAGAATGGATTGCAGCCAGTTGTTTTACAATCTCTAGTGCCGGACTTTCTCGTAGGTCATCAATATCTGACTTGAATGCCAGACCAAAACAAACCAGCGTAATCTCCTTAGCAGTCTTATTCGGCTGACTGACTAAGCAGCGGCCAATGGTTGCATTTATTTTTTCTATCACCCACTTCGGCTTAGCTTCATTTACCTCTCTAGCCGTCCGGATAAGCCTTGCCTCTTTGGGCGACTGACTCACCACGAACCAAGGATCTACTGCAATGCAGTGCCCCCCTACACCTGGCCCTGGCTGTAAAATATCGACTCGAGGGTGCCTATTAGCCAACGAAATCAATTCCCATACATTGATCCCTTGCTTATCACAGATAATCGAGAGTTCGTTGGCAAATGCTATATTGACATCACGAAAGCTATTCTCGGTTAGCTTAGCCATCTCTGCTGTACGGGCATTTGTAACAATACAGTCACCCTCTACAAAAGTTTTGTAGAGGGTGACTGCTGCAGAAGAACATTTATCCGTCATACCACCGATAACTCGGTCATTTTGTACAAGCTCGCGCAAGACGCAACCTGGAAGAACACGCTCTGGACAATGTGCAATACGGATATCTGAGTTCTCACCCGCTGCCTGCGGGAATGTTAAATCAGGGCGAGCCAAAGACAGCCAGATCGACACCTGCTCGGTAGTACCAACAGGCGAAGTTGACTCCAGGATAACCAAGTCGCCGGCTTTCAGCACAAGCGCGATCGCCTTGGCGGCTGACTCGATATAAGACAGGTCCGGTTCATGGTCACCTCTAAACGGTGTGGGGACTGCGATCAAAAATGCGTCTGCAGGCTCCGGGGTGACTGTCGCCCACAAATAACCTTCGGTGACTGCTGCATGAACAACCATATCGAGATCAGGCTCTACAATATGTATTTCACCTCGATTAATGG
>JBLIIR010000032.1:0-14942 GCA_047635255.1 Porticoccus sp.
ACTGGAATCACGACAAAGTTCCTCGGATGCAACAGAGCCAAAATCCTGATAACCTAAAGTAATAGTCAGATTAAAAATCACATAGACCAACATGCACCTGTAGTCCGGATTGTATTAGATTGTATTAGATTGTATTAGGCGATATTCTATTGTGGCGCCTTGATATAATGTGATTTTCTAGTCCATTTAAGGTTGCTGAGGTCTGAAACATCAGAACACAAAAAACTTCAAACATGACTCACGCGAAATGCTAAAAAAACTTTCAAATATTTTCAGATCCAACCCTTCGCGAGTCAAGACTAAGCCTCATATGTTGAAATCAGGGCAGCATAACCTTTCTTCTAAAAAAATCAGCTCTGGTGCTATAAAAGTTGTGGAGCAACTCCAGTTAAGTGGCTATGAGGCCTATCTAGTTGGCGGTTGCGTTCGCGACCTAATGATGGACATCAAGCCGAAAGATTTTGATGTAGCGACCAATGCAACACCAGAGCAAGCCAAGCAGTTATTTCATCGCTCTCGTATCATAGGCCGTCGATTTCAAATTGTGCATGTACGAGCAGGCTCTGAAATCATAGAGGTGACAACATTTCGTGCTCAGCATACAGGCGCAAAAAATCAGCCAGGAAAATCCCAACACTCTTCCAAAGGAATGCTGCTTCGAGACAATATTTTCGGCTCTGTTGGAGAAGATGCTATTCGGCGAGACTTTACAATGAATGCTCTCTACTATTGCCCTAAAAATAATAATATATTTGACTACACTGACGGGCTATCAGATATCAATAATCGACTTATACGCATCATTGGAAATGCCTCTGAACGATATAGAGAGGATCCAGTCAGAATGCTTAGAGCAGTCCGTTTTTCGGCCAAGCTTGGCTTTGCAATTGAGGAAGGCTCTTCTGCAGCCATACACAAGTTACACCTGTTGTTGACCGACATACCTCCTGCAAGGCTGTTTGATGAAGTTCTTAAGCTGTTTATGCATGGGTATGCTGTAGCAGGCTTTCATTTATTGCGAGAATATAAAATATTTGGCATTTTATTTCCTGCAACAGAAGCTGCTTTGGAGAGTGAATCAAACTATTACTTGAAATTTATTGAGCAAGCTCTAATCAATACCGATAAACGCATTCGAACAAACCAACGGGTTACTCCTGCATTTTTGTTTGCAGCATTACTCTGGCCTGCACTAAAAGAGCAAGAGAGGGAAGGTCATCAACCAGAAAAAATTAATATTTTCTCTTTGCATTCAACTGCAGGGGATATCATCACTGAACAATGCCAACGATTAGCAATACCTCGTCGATTTACTCTACCCATGAAGGAAATCTGGGAGCTCCAACTTCGACTGCCACGTCGTGCAGGTAACCAGGCTTTCAAGTTGTTGGCCAATAAGCGTTTTCGCGCAGGCTACGACTTCCTATTGCTGCGAGAAGACGCCGGGGAAATTCAACCTGAGTTAGGCCAGTGGTGGACAGTTTTTCAAGATGCAGAAGAAGACAATCAGAAAGAAATGGTTGGTGCAGTTCAATCACTGAAAAATAAGCCTTCCAAGAAATCAACCCACAAAAAGCCTTCCTCCCATCAGAAAACCTAAGCTATGAGTCAAACTGCATACATTGCTATTGGCAGCAATCTGGACAACCCACATCAACAAGTTTTAGGGGGGCTGGCTAAGCTGGGGCTAATTGAGACCACCCGAGTAGTTGTCTCATCCCCCTGGTACCTTAGTCTACCTATGGGGCCAAAAGATCAACCAAACTATATCAATGGCGTTGCTAAAATTTTCACTCAGTTAAATCCAGGACAACTTTTAGCAGCACTACAGAAAATTGAAGACATGCATGGAAGAATCAGGAATGAACGCTGGGGGCCGCGCGCACTTGATTTAGATATCTTGCTCTATGGATGCCAGGTCATCGACAAAGAACACCTAAAGATACCTCATCATGGCCTGAAAACGCGAAATTTTGTATTAATACCACTAGCAGACATTGCACCGAAATTAGTTCTACCAGATGGAATCAGTTTAAATTCACTATTGGAAGTTTGCTCGCCAGAAGGTATCGTTCCTCTTGCACCAGGAGATATTAGTGACACAATTGGATAATAACCCAGCTTCATCAGTTACTGAAAAAGATCAATCGCCTCGCTTTATAGCTGTAGAGGGGGCCATTGGGGTAGGGAAAACAACTCTAGCTAGAAGATTAGCTAATAGCTTTAACTGCAAAACTCTTTTAGAGCAGCCCGAAGAAAATCCTTTTCTGGAACGCTTTTATCAGGACCAAAAGACAGGGGCTTTGCCTGCTCAGTTATACTTCCTATTCCAGCGTGTACGAAAAATTCAAGAAATACGTCAAAGCGATATGTTTCAGCAGGTCCAGGTGGCAGACTTCCTAATGGAAAAAGATCAACTGTTTGCCCAGATAACCCTCGATAGCGAAGAGCTAAAACTTTACCAGACTGTTTACAAACAACTAACTATTGACGCACCTACACCTGATTTAGTTATCTACCTGCAAGCCCCAACAGATACACTACTAAGTCGCATTCAGCATCGCGGTATTCAGTATGAACAGCCTATTAATAGCGATTATTTGCGTCGATTGAACGAAGCCTACACACACTTTTTCTATTACTACGATAATGCGCCCCTGTTAATTGTAAACGCTGCCGAAATAGATCTCGCTAATAGCGAGGAAGACTATCAAGGCTTACTTGATTATATGTTCAATATTCGATCTGGACGTCATTATTATAATTCTCGACCCTCTTTATAACGGCTGTTTTCAAGCCAAAAATAGGATGAAACCATGGTTGCAGTTACCATAAATGCTCTACATGAGCTAAAAAAGCATGATAAAAAATTTCCTGTTATTACGGCCTACGATGCATCGTTTTCTAGGCTAGCTCATAATGCAGGCATTGATGTTATTTTGGTGGGGGATTCACTAGGAAATGTAGTGCAAGGCCACGATAGTACTATTCCTGTAACTATGGTTAATATGATTTATCACACTGAAGCTGTACGTCGTGGAAGTGCAAAATCATTTGTTATTGCTGACCTCCCGTTTATGGCCTTTTCTAGCGAAGCACAAACACTAGATCATTCAGCATTACTCATACAAGCTGGCGCCAATATGGTAAAACTAGAAGGTGGGGCCTGGCTTTGCAACACAGTACAGATGCTTAGTGAACGAGGAATACCTATTTGTGGACACTTGGGGCTAACACCACAATCAGTACACAAGCTCAGCGGCAACAAAGTGCAGGGGCGAGGAGAAGAGGCTGCAGCAAAAATTATACAGGATGCCTTGCTCCTAGAAGAAGCAGGGGTAGACTTATTGGTTCTTGAGTGCGTACCTTCTGCGCTAGGCAGCAAGCTAACCGCGGCACTGAATATACCGATTATTGGAATAGGTGCAGGAGCTGCCACTGATGCACAGGTTCTAGTTGTCTATGATATGCTTGGGCTGTCCCCAAGCAAGCCCACATTTTGTAAAAATTTCTTAGAAGGCGCTGGTAACATAGAGGCTGCTCTAAGGTCATACGCGGAAGATGTTAGATCAGGGAGATTTCCTGGTCCAGAACATACTTTCTCATAACTACTCTTTCTGTGTTATGGTTTTTGTTGAGCAGCTTTATTTTCCATTAAAAGTTCCATACATTTACTATTATCCTGAATTCAAAATATTGAACATAATCACTTTTTATGAGGCCAAACCGGGTGCTTTTCCATCACCGCAAGAAAAAATTCTGCACTTAAAAAATAGGTTAGCCAGCGACGTAATTTTGGGTATGGACTGGCATCAAACCATGCTTTATCTACAAGAGAAAACTGCCTGACAAAAGGAAAGATTCCTATATCAGCTAGACTAATTTTGGCCCCCAGCAAATATTGTGTTGCCGTCAATTTTTGCTCCAAAGAAGTCAGGAAAATCTCTGCCTGTGCTCGATAATATTCCATGGTATGCTCGGGATACCGATCTGAATACTTATAACGATCCAAAGATTCTTTAAATAAACCATCATTTTTTTGAATAATCTCATCCAGTTCAGCTGACTTGGCTGAAAAATACCACCGATCTGGATCACTTTGATCTAACGCCCAGTGCATAATTACATAACTTTCGTCCAACACATTGCCATCTGGAAGAATTAATACAGGAACAGTGCCTTTCTGCGATACTCTCAGCATATCCATGGGCTTGTCTCGCAACAGAACCTCCCTTAGCTCTACTTCAATACCTGCATAAAATAGCGCCATTCTGGCTCGAATTGCATAAGGACAACGACGAAAAGAATACAATATAGGCAGCATGACAACATAAACTCACTTAAAAATTAACTTATAGTAAACTCTAACTGATTATACTTTTTTACATACAAGATATTATAAAATAACATAATGAATATTCTTCCTCATATTGAAATTAACCCTGAAAGAAAAGCTGACTCCACTATTATCTGGCTTCATGGCTTAGGTGCTGATGGACATGACTTTAAAGATATTATTCCAGAGCTAGAACTTCCCGCTCAACACCGAATAAGGTTCATTTTTCCTCACGCACCCACAATACCAGTAACCATTAACGACGGCCATATGATGCCTGCTTGGTACGATATCTTAGAGATGACCTTTGATCGAAAAATAGATAAAAAACAATTAAAAAAATCAGTCCAAGCGGTGCATGCAATAATAGATAGGGAGATACAGAGAGGCATTGATAGTCAAAGAATTATTATTGCGGGATTTTCTCAAGGGGGAGCTGTCGCGCTAGATGCTGCGCTAACTTATACCCGACGTTTGGCTGGTCTTCTAGGAATGTCTACCTATTTTCCTACTGCCAATTCCATCGACATAGCTCCAGCCAATCAAGATCTGCCTATTCAGTTATTTCACGGTGTTTATGATGCTGTTGTTCCAGAAACTCACGGCCAAAAGAGCATTAAGGTCCTATTGGCCTTAGGATTCAAGCCAGGCTATCAAACCTTTGTGATGGAACACAGTTTATGCATGGAAGAAATAATAGCTATATCGAAGTGGGTGCAGGCCTTAATAGGTACTGTTAATCGCCCCAACGGGGAATAATATCTTGCTTTATATCCAAATGATCAAGGATTCTAGCAACAACAAAATCTGTTAAGTCATTAATGGTTTTTGGGTTCTGATAAAAACCAGGCATAGCAGGCAATATAGTTACCCCTAATCGCGCTAATTTCAGCATATTTTCTAAATGAATTTCCGATAAAGGTGTTTCTCTTGGCACAACGATTAACTGGCATTTCTCTTTAATCACAACATCTGCAGCTCGCTCAATTAGGTTGTTGCTGGCGCCAGAAGCAATAGCAGATAGAGTGCCACCACTAGCAGGACAAATAACCATCGATTCTGGCGCAGAAGAGCCGGAAGCGACAGATGAAAACCAATCTTTGGTAGTGCTTACTATAATTTGCTCGGGCTCTGCATCAAAATTTAAGGCAAGGAATTCCTCCAGATTGGAGTCTACAGGCAAATCTAAGTCAGTTTCTGTTTCAACAACCACACGTGCTGCATCAGACATCAGGAACTGAACTCGGCATTCCGCTTGAACTAAGCACTCAAGTAGCCTGAAGCCATACTGGGCACCAGATGCACCCGTCATAGCCAGTGTGACAGACCGTTTAAATGTAGGCATTGAGTTCTCCCATCAATTACTCCTGCTTATTGTCATTTTTTTCTTTTAGAGCATGCACCAATTGACTGTGAAATCCGGAAAAACCGCCATTGCTCATTATAACAATATGAGTTAATCCATCCGCACTATTCAATGTTTGCTGTATAAGTTCGTCGATATTATCAATAATATCGACTGAGTTGGAACTCTTGTTAACCACCTCGGCTAACGACCAACCTGCACTCTCGGGCTGATACCATAAAACTTGGTCTGCCAACCTAGTAGCCTCTGCAAGTCTGTCCTTATGAACACCCAGCTTCATAGTGTTTGAGCGTGGCTCTATAACAGCAACAATTTTTTCATCGCCAACTTTATCCCGAATGCCTTCCAATGTAGTAAAAATAGCCGTTGGATGATGAGCGAAGTCGTCATACACGGTTACGCCAGACACTGTAGCGATCTTCTCCATTCGGCGTTTTACGCCCAAAAACTGGCATAATGCCTCACAAGCTACTTGAGGCTTCACTCCCACATGATTCGCAGCTGCGATTGCAGCTAATCCATTTTTCGCATTATGGATGCCAACTTGCTCCCAACGAACAGTACCTTGACTGTCTCCCTGGAAGATAACCGAAAAAGCAGAGCTATCTTTCTCTGCCAGCAATATATTCCAGTCACCGCCCTCACCTAAACATTGCACTTCAGACCAGCACCCACGATCGATGGTCGCCTGTATATTAGCGTCATCTGATGGTGTAATAATTAAGCCCTTGCTGGGTACTGTCCTGACAAAATGGTGGAACTGGATTTGAATGGCATCAATATCATCAAAAATATCTGCATGATCAAACTCTAGATTATTAAGAATAGTAGTGCGAGGTCGATAATGAAGAAACTTGGAGCGCTTATCAAAAAAAGCTGTGTCGTACTCATCTGCTTCTACAACAAAAAATTGAGAGTCGCCTAAACGAGCTGATACGTTAAAATTAGCCGGTACTCCTCCAATGAGAAATCCAGGTCTCATATCGGCATACTCTAAAATCCAGGCTAGCATGCTTGAGGTGGTCGTTTTACCATGAGTTCCAGCCACCGCAAGAACCCATTTATCTTTAAGAAGGTGCTCGCATAACCACTGAGGGCCAGAAGTGTAATCAAGCTTATTGTTTAGAACGTATTCCACAGCAGGATTACCTCGAGACAAGGCATTTCCTATAACCACAAGATCAGGGGAAGAAATAAACTGCGAGGTATCATACCCCTCAGTTAATGCTATGCCTGCCTTTTCTAACTGCGTGCTCATGGGAGGATAGATATTCGTATCACTACCCGAAACTTGATGCCCTGATGCTTTGGCTAGTTGAGCCAAAGAACCCATAAAAGTGCCACAGATCCCCAAAATATGAATATGCATTCGCCAACGACTGCCTGTTAGATAATGTAGAAAGCTTAGAAAATCTCCAAGCCACTAAAAATAACCCAAAAATTCCATGGCTTAACATAACTGAATTTGAACATCATGCAAGCCTCTGTAATCAAAAAATTATCGCTATATAGCGAAAGATCCTTACAATTGAAAACTAAGCCCATATAAAAATATAATAAGCTTCAACTTTGCAGTATGATTGCCCGCTTCTAAAAATGGTCCCTTTGATGAGCAAAGCTATGTCCAGCGACAACAAAAAAAAGAAAAATGCTTTTTATGCGCAATCTGGAGGAGTGACTGCCGTTATTAACGCCAGTGCCTGTGGACTAATTGAAACAGCTCGAAAACACTCAGATCAGATTGGTCATGTATATGCGGGTCGCAATGGAATCATTGGTGCTCTACGCGAAGACTTAATCGATACCAGCAAGGAAACACCAGATGCAATCGCAGGTCTTCGTTACACGCCTTCTGGGGCATTTGGCTCTTGTCGCTATAAACTTAAGGATTTTGAAGAAAATAAAGCCGAATATGAGAGACTCATCGAAGTCTTTAAAGCACATAATATTGGCTACTTTTTTTACAATGGTGGAGGAGACTCTGCTGACACTTGCCTTAAAATATCTCAAATATCAAAGCAAATGAATTACCCAATTCAAGCCATCCATATACCAAAAACGGTGGATAATGACCTGCCTTTTACGGATTGCTGTCCAGGTTTTGGGTCTGTCGCTAAATACGTTGCAATATCTACCAAAGAGGCCAGTTTAGATGTTGCCTCTATGTGTGAGTCCTCTACCAAGGTTTTTATTCTTGAAGTCATGGGGCGACATGCAGGCTGGATTGCTGCTGCAAGTGCACTTGCAGCAGCAGAAGCTGGTGATCCGCCACATATAATTTTATTTCCAGAAATTCCTTTTTCCCGAAAATATTTTCTCGACCGCATAGAAGAAACTGTATCACAGCATGGCTACTGTGTGGTCGTTGCGTCAGAAGGAGTCAAATATTCAGATGGCTCATTAATTTCAGGATCCTCAAACAAAGATGCATTTGGACATCATCAACTTGGCGGCGTAGCTCCTACACTTGCCAGTATGATTAAAGGCTCTCTGGGTTATAAGTACCACTGGGCTTTAGCTGATTATCTTCAAAGATCTGCTCGTCATATTGCCTCTGCTACTGACGTAGAGCAGGCTTATGCCGTAGGTCGGGCTGCAGTGGAGTACGCTCTAGCAGGAAAAAATTCGGTTATGGTGACCATTGAACGCAATGAAAGTGCTGATTATTCATGGAGCTTAGGTGAAGCACCTTTAGTAAATATAGCCAATCAAGAAAAAAAGATGCCAAAAAATTATATTACCAAAGATGGGTATGGTGTCACACAAGAGGGGAAGGACTATATTTCTCCGCTTATTCAAGGGGAAGATTACCCGCCCTACAAAAACGGAGTACCTCAGTACATAAAGCTAGCAAACATACCTGTGAAGAAAAAACTTGGAGATCACTTTAAGGTTTAGATCCGCAAAACGGCTTGTATGTCATCCTAAAAACTGACTTTTTCCTAATAATTACGGGAGGGGTTATAAAATTTAAAACATATCCAAACTATCAGTATGGTGCTGTCATCACCTCTTCTGTCATAATGCGTAATCTAATAATAAATACCTGAGGGATAACCAGATGTCTAAACGGTTGCTGGCAGTCTATGAAAGTTTAATTTTACGTCGCCCTGTGGCCTCGATAATATTTGTCATATTGGTCGCTATAGGAATGGCTTTTGGCCTACCGAATTTCAAACTAGATGCTTCCGCAGATTCTCTGACTCTGGAAAATGATACTTCTCTTGCTTATTATCGAGAAGCTCTACAGCGCTACGGTAGTAGCGATTTTCTAGTAGTGACATACACTCCCTATGAAGGTGATTTGTTTGATGACGACTCACTCGATACCCTTCACGAAATGCACAAAGAACTAGAAAAAATTGATGGTGTCGCTAACGTCATATCGATGATGAACGTGCCATTGTTGTATAGCCCTAAAATTACCGTATCACAACTGAAAGACGCACCACGCACGCTGTTACTGCCAGGTATTGATAAAGGCATGGTTCGCAAAGAATTTCTAGAGAGCCCCATCTATAAAGAGATGATTCTGAGCCAAGATGGTCAAACTACCGCAATACTTGCCACGATGGAGCTAGATGAAAAATACCTATCGCTGGTTGGTGCTCGAGACACCCTGAGAATCAAACGCGACACTAAAGGATTGAATCCTGAAGAGTTAATCGAGCTAGATAACGTCAGTAAAGAATTTCTCGATTACCGAACTCTTCGTGCCGCAGAAGAACATAAAAGAGTTGCGGAAATACGTGAAAAAATGTCTAGATTTAAAGGGGAAGCCCAAATATTTTTAGGCGGTCCCAGCATGATCACAGCCGATATGGTTGACTTCATCAAGAGCGATTTAAATATTTTTGGCACCGGTATTCTATTATTTATCATCGCAACTTTAGCTATTATTTTTCGACAAATTCGCTGGGTTGCGCTTCCGCTCATAACTTGTGTGCTGTCTGTAGAGATCATGCTCGGCTACCTAAGTTGGATTGACTGGCGCCTTACTGTTATCTCTTCAAACTTTGTAGCACTACTATTAATCATAACCCTGGCACTCACTATCCATTTAATTGTGCGCTACAGAGAATTGCTAAAAGATGGGCCAAATCGCGATCAAATTGATCTAGTGCGCGATACAGTTACACATATGATTCTCCCATGCGTCTATACTGTATTGACTACGGCGGTGGCTTTTATGTCCTTGGTAGTCAGTGACATTCGACCAGTTATTGATTTCGGTTGGATGATGACAATGGGGATTGTTTTGGCCCTTATTCTTGCATTCATCATAATCCCAGCCGGAATGATAATACTAGGTAAGGGGAAAAATACGGATTCGGATGACAATTCTGCGACCTTTACGCTCCATTTCTCACGCTTTACAGAAAAACATGGCAGCTTAGTGCTAGGGCTTGCATTGATTGCAGGATTAGTAAGCACTTGGGGTATGTCGCAATTGCAAGTAGAAAATCGTTTTATAGATTACTTTCGTGCCCATACAGAAATACACCAAGGATTGTCTTTAATTGACGCCAAATTAGGTGGTACCACCCCTCTAGAAATTATTTTAGATGCGCCACCGCCAACAGATGACGGCTCTTTGAGTTTTGATGAAATAATGGCCTCAAGCGGAGAAAGTAAAACTGCCCCTATTGATGACCCATATGGTGATCCATTTGCTGGAGCCTATGAAAATAGCGGTGAAGATGTTACATCTAACGTTGCCGAGGCATATGATCCTTTTGCTGGGATGTATGAAGACGAATCACCAACAGAAGCGGCTGATGATCCTTTTGCTGGGATGTATGAAGACGAATCACCAACAGAGGTCGATGTTGTTGAGGATAGCTACTGGCTGACAAGTGCAGGAATAGAAGATATCCGGAAGATACATCTTTATCTGGAATCCCTAACAGAAATTGGCAAAGTTAGCTCGCTAGTAACGGTTACAGACGTTGCTTCTGACCTATCTGGCCACAAGCTTAATGATCTTGAACTTGCTTTTATGTCCTTAATGCTATCAAAAGAAAATGCTGAGCTTCTTCTTAACCCTTACATAGATGAGAAAAATAATCAGACGCGCATCACTATGCGCGTTAACGAAACACAAGGGGATTTGAATCGACAGCAACTATTAAATAAAATTCATTTATTTGCTGTTTCTGAAGCTGGATTTAAAGAAGAACAGGTTCACTTCACTGGTATATTGGTTCTTTATAATAATATGCTACAGAGCCTATTCCACTCTCAAATTATGACCATGGGCACAGTGTTCGTTGGAATAATGACAATGTTTCTGATCTTGTTTCGCTCGATCTCTATATCTCTTATTGCCATTGTCCCCAATTTTTTAGCCGCAGGTGTAGTTCTTGGAGGCATGGGCATTGCTGGTATTCCTCTTGATATGATGACAATCACAATAGCAGCCATCACGGTAGGTATCGGAGTTGACCATGCAATTCACTATATAACTCGGTTTAAGCGAGAATTTGAGGTCGATGGTGACTATGTTGCATCGATGCATAGGGCTCATGCCAGCATTGGTCGTGCATTGTTCTATACAGCGATCACCATTATTATGGGCTTCTCCATCCTAGCCTTATCTAACTTTATTCCATCTGTCTATTTTGGGCTACTTACAGCCCTAGCAATGTTAGCAGCATTGCTAGGTTCAATGACGCTGCTACCTAAGTTGATTTTAACATTCAAACCACTAGGCAAGTAATGCCAACTAACAACACTAGGGCTTATTTAAAGCCCTAGTGTTACTGTATTGATTCTGCCCATAAATGATTGCTAAGCTGCGAAAGATTTATGATGCAGGCAGGGCTATAATAAACAATATTAAAAATATCAATATATAGGATTTTATGGATATCAAATCTTACATAAGACAGTTAGGCAGACAGGCTCGGGATGCCTCAAAAGTAATCTCTTCCGCTAGCACAGATACAAAAAAATTGGCGCTATTATCCATTGGAGAGGCTCTTAATGAGAATCGCCAAAGCATCTTAGTCGCGAATGCTATCGATTTAGATAACGCCCGAACTAATGGTCTAGATTCAGCTTTAATGGATCGATTAGAACTTAACGACTCAAGAATAGACAGTATGATTGAAGGCGTTAATCAAGTATCCGAACTGCCAGACCCAATTGGAGAAATCACAGATTTAACCAGCAGGCCTAGCGGTATCAAGTTAGGAAAAATGCGAGTGCCTCTCGGTGTAATTGGAATTATTTATGAATCACGCCCCAATGTAACTGTTGATGCTGCTAGCCTATGCATGAAATCAGGGAATGCCACTATTTTACGTGGTGGCAGTGAAGCCATCAAATCGAATCAAGCAATTGCAACCTGCATCAAGCAAGGCCTGTCTGCTGCAAGACTTCCAGAATCTATTGTGCAAATAATTGAAACTGTTGACAGAAAAGCGGTGGGCGAACTCATCACAATGTCTGACTATGTTGATGTCATTGTTCCTCGCGGAGGAAAAGGACTGATTAAGCGCATCAGCCAAGATGCCAAAATTCCTGTCATCAAGCATCTAGATGGTATTTGCCATGTGTATATCGACGATCAAGCTAATCTGGATATGGCTTTTAATATTGCATTAAACTCCAAAACTCATCGTTACGGTGTCTGCAATGCCATGGAGACCTTGCTAATTGCAGAAAATATTGCTGCAGATATTCTCCCTCGATTGGCTAACGCCTACGAAGAAAAAAATGTTGAGCTACGAGGATGTGAAATTACCCAACAGCTAATTAGATGCAGCGCAGCAAGCGAAGAAGACTGGAGTACAGAGTTTCTGGCACCGATCCTATCAATCAAAGTAGTGAAGAATATCGAGGCAGCTATCGCCCATATCACCCATTATGGCTCACAACATACTGACTCTATTGTCACAGAAGATGACTCAAGAGCACTTCACTTTATCAAAACAGTGGATTCAAGCTCTGTGATGCACAATACCTCAACTCGATTTGCTGATGGTTTTGAATACGGTCTTGGTGCAGAAATTGGTATTTCTACTGACAAAATTCACGTCAGAGGCCCAGTAGGGCTAGAGGGCTTAACTTCACAAAAGTGGGTTGTATTTGGTCATGGTGAAATTCGTCAATAAACTTGCTATTCGAGCAAACAATATATGTCCTTAAGACCTCATGGTATAGGCCTATTTGGTGGAACCTTTGACCCCATTCATGCAGGGCATTTAAGGACTGCTCTGGAGTTAAAGCAAGCATTCAACCTTGAAGAAATGCGCATGATACCCAGCGCTTGGCCCCCTCACAGGCTGACTCCTTTTGGTAGCGCAAACCACCGACTAAAAATGCTTCAACTTGCTTTAAGTGAGCAAGTGGAGCAAGGGCTGATTGCTGATGATATAGAGCTTGGTAGGAGTGGGCCTTCCTATACTTTAGATACTCTTTCAGAAATTCGTGCACAGGTTGGAATAGAATTGCCCATCTGTCTTTGCTTAGGAGTAGACTCTTTTGCAGATATCAATACCTGGGATAAATGGCGCAGTCTGCTTGATATTGCACATATTGTAGTGGCTAAACGTCCAGGCTGGGGTGAGCCAAAAAATCAAGAAGTATTAGAATTCATGAAAAAATCGAGGGCTACCAACACAGAGCAATTTCATGAAGCTCCAGCAGGAAAGATTTTTATTATGAAGATGACCCAATTACATATCTCGTCAACAGACATTCGTAGCGCACTTCTGAAAAAAGAATCTACTTCCTGTCTACTGCCAGACACAGTGGCTAACTACATAAAAGAAAATGAACTTTATCGGACAACACGGGATATTCTATGAAAAAAAAACTAATCAGTATCGTACTTGATGCTCTTGAAGAAGTGAAAGGTAAAGATATCATCACGCTTGATGTTACCGGTTTAACAGACGTTATGGATACCATGGTTGTCGCCAGCGGCAGCTCAAATCGTCAGGTGAAAGCGCTCGCAAATACCGTCATCGAAGATGCCAAAAAAGCAGGATTTCAGCCAATGGGCGTAGAGGGTATGGAGAGTGGTGAGTGGGTTCTGGTCGACCTAGGTGATATAGTTGTGCATCTCATGCATCCGACCACAAGAGAGTTTTATGAATTAGAAAAATTATGGTCAATCCGTCCAAACAATCTCATCCCTGCAAGTGAATAACTTTAAAAATATAATAATATGCATATAAAAATCATAGCAATAGGCACCAAGATGTCTGGCTGGATTGAAGCCGGCTGCAATGAGTATTTAAAGCGTATGCCCTCTGAATTAAATCTTGAAATTATTGCATTACCTATGGGTCACCGTGGAAAAGGTGCTGACGTCCAGCGTGCTGTTGCGCGAGAAGGAGAAGTCATGCTGAAGGCGATAGGAGTGGGCGATCAAGTTATCGCTTTAGACATACACGGGAAATACTGGAGCACTGAGCAGCTTGCAGTAAATCTAGATCAATGGCAGCTCTCGGGTGACAATTTCAGCCTGTTGGTGGGTGGTCCAGACGGGCTGGCACAAGGTTGCATCAAACGAGCAAACAGCCAATGGTCGCTTTCGCCGCTCACTCTTCCTCACCCGTTAGTTCGTATTTTGCTAGTTGAGCAATTCTATCGCGCAGCAACCATTAATGCCGGACACCCCTATCATCGCTAGTGAAGATATTTACATTAAGTCGGTTGTGCTTGCTTCTTAAGTTTAGAATCAAGCTCGCGCTTCTCTTTTCGATTTAACTCCTCTTCCTGGAATGCATGATTAAGTTTTGTTAGGGCAGTGGCTACGGACTGATCAATAAGCATGCCGTCATATTCTCCAGAAACAATATTACTTTTTCCTGGTTTATCGCCATCAGAGGTGACTAATATTTCTGCATAATGGCCGCAGAGAGACTTAAGAACTAACTCTACATGAGCGTATTTTGGATGTTCTTTTTCTGACATAACCTTACATTCTGAATATTTAAACTCTATATCATCTACTACGAAAATAAGACCATCAAAAGAAGTGCATTTAAACTTTGTCATTATATCAATTACCTTTTGTCCACTTGAAGCTCACATCAAATCATCAATTGTTGACTTGAAAGAATCTGCCGCTATTAGTTTTAGTTATGGCGTAATAATGGGACCGAATTCTATATCTATTCAATAGTGTGTACTAGCCCTATAAGTCAATCATAAAAGTTTTCCTAGCTTTGCTCTGCACTGAACAGAGGCTTTGCGACACTAAATTGTCTATGCTTATGTACAGGC
>JBLIIR010000033.1:0-14316 GCA_047635255.1 Porticoccus sp.
GATTTGGATAAAACTCATGCGTTATTCAAAAACTTTGTATCGGAGCATAGGCCTGGAGTTGACATAAACACTATAGCTACCGGTGAGGTGTGGCTGGGTACCGACGCTAAACTGAAAGACTTGGTCGATGATATAATGACTAGCGATGAGTATCTTGTGGCTAGGGCGGCTGATGCGGAAATTTATAAAGTAAAATATATACATCATAGGAGCTTGCCAGAGAAAATGGGGTTGGCTGCAGAGGGTAGCGCTGACAGATTATTACTAAAGTGGTGGAACAGATTGCGCTCGAATCAATCTTTCTTTTAAAACCTGTGGTTAGGGAATAGTTTATAGTTCGTATTGATTGCGGTTTACGTTCAATATACCCATTAACAACCACCTCGATTGAATATAATTTTATGACATTTTATCAGGCCATCCAAAGCAAATTAGAGGTGTCTTTGACTCCTTCATTTTTAACTATAGAGAATGAAAGTCACAAGCATTCTGTTCCAGTGGACTCAGAAACACACTTTAAGGTTATTATAGTAAGCAGTAGTTTTGACAAAAAATCCCCTGTTCAGCGCCATCAGCTAGTTTATGCATTGCTGGCACATGAGTTTCAATCTGGCCTGCATGCCTTGGCGTTACATACATACACACCGCAAGAATGGACGTCAGTTGAAAAGACAGTGGATTCTCCAGGCTGCATGAGTGGAGGCTGATCGGATTAGAGGTTCTTATAAAAAGTATTCAGATTATTAAATTTTTACTACTGGGGTATAGATAGATGAAGTATGTAAATCGACTACTGGCGCTTATTTTTTTCTTTTTTTCAGCTTTAGCTTATGCAGACGGTCAGTCTCTCGATGTGGGTGCCGAGGTTTATATTATATCTCCAGCCGATGGTTCCGTTAACGCTAGCCCAGTCAGGGTTAGATTTGGGCTTTCAGGAATGGGTGTCTCTCCAGCAGGAGTGCAGGTTAACAATACGGGCCATCATCACTTGCTGATTGACGTAGACACACTGCCAGATTTTAATACACCGATACCTAGTGATAAGAAGCATCGGCATTTTGGTTTAGGCCAAACAGAGACTGTTCTTAGCCTGTCTCCTGGGTACCATACTTTGCAGTTGATACTCGGTGATTACTCTCATATCCCGCATAAAAAACCAGTCATATCAAAAAAGATCAGAATAGAGATAAAATAAAGGGTATTTTCCCGACATAGATCTGTATCGAAGCGATGCTGCGTTTAATTATCTGCGAAGGACGCCCTCTAAGGCTAGCTCTAGATGACCCACGGTCCTCTCTATATTATGTAGCTTATCCAAACCAAATAAGCCGATTCTGAAAGTTTGATAATCTTCCCCTTCATCACACTGCAGGGGAACTCCAGCAGCTATTTGAACACCTTCGGCCATGAATTTTTTCCCGTTATGGATGTCTATGTCATCGGTATAGCTGACAATAACAGTTGGTGCTTGAAAACCTTCTGCAGCAACACTCTTGAATCCTTGGGACACCAACAGCTCTCTAACTTTGTTTCCAAGATCTTGCTGTTCTTGTCTTACTTTTTCAAATCCATAGACTTCTGTTTCTTTCATAGCGTCATTGAATTTAAGTAATGCATCAGTTGGCATGGTTGCATGATAAGCATGACCTCCATTCTCGTAAGTCTCCATGATTTGTAGCCATTTACGAAGATCACAGGAAAAGCTGGTGCTTGTGGTTTTTTCAATTTCTTCTCTGGCCTTATCGCTTAGCATCACAAGGGCGCTACAAGGTGACGCACTCCATCCTTTTTGAGGCGCACTAATTAGAACATCAACTCCACACTGTTTCATATCGATCCATAGAGCGCCAGAGGCAATGCAGTCAAGGGCTAATAGTCCCCCTACTGAATGAACGGCCTCCGCGATAGACGATATATAACCATCAGGAAGAATCATGCCCGCTGAGGTCTCCACGTGAGGGGCGAAGACTATAGCAGGCTTGCTAGTTTTTATTTGACAGACAACCTCTTCTATTGGGGCCGGAGTCATCGCGAACTGCATAGTAGCGCTGATTTTTTCGGCATCAGTAGGTCTTGCCTTCAGTACAGTTATTTCAGAGGCGATTGAACCCATTTCAAGAATTTGACTCCAACGATAACTAAACCAGCCATTCCTTATAACTAAACATTTTTTGTTGGTAGCAAACTGTCTAGCTACTGCCTCCATGCCATATGTTCCGCCACCCGGTACCACCACAACAGATCGTGCGTTGTATACATTTTTTAATGTGCGCGAGATATCAACCATGACTTCCTGGAAACGTCTCGACATATGATTTAGAGAGCGGTCAGTAAATACCACTGAATATTCTAATAGTCCATTTGGGTCTGTATTAGGGAGTAAGCCGGGCATATGCAATCCTCATGATCAAGAAGTCCTGAAACGTTCTAGTTAAAAATTAGAAGAATTTTTTATTGTTTCTTGACTGGCAAGATATTCTTCGTAGGAGCCTTTAAAGTGTACAAGTTTTTTGTCTTTAATTTCAATTATATGGTTTGCTAGAGATGAAACAAATTCTCTGTCATGGCTGACAAAAATCAAAGTGCCATCATAATTTTCAAGAGCTAAATTCAGTGATTCGATAGCCTCCATATCTAGATGGTTGGTTGGTTCATCCATAATGAGGACATTTGAGTCCATCATCATGAGTTTGCCAAATAGCAGTCTATTCTTTTCCCCACCAGAGCAAACTTTAACCGGTTTTTTGAAGGCATCAGTGGAAAATAACAATCGACCAAGCGTAGCTCGTACAATTTGATCATCATGGTTGGGTTTTCGCCATTGACTCATCCAATTGAATAAATCTAAATTATTCTCAAATTCTGATGTGCTGTCTTGTGGGCAATAACCGAGTGCCGAATTTTCTGACCACTTAATAGTACCGCTGGTGGGAGAAATTTCATTTATAAGGCAACGAAGTAGGGTGGTTTTCCCAACACCATTTTCTCCTATGATGGCTAAGCGAGACCCCGCATCCAGGATCAAACTGCCATCTTCAAATAACACCTCATCATATTGGCAAGTAATTTTTTCTAAAATTAATGCCTGCCGATGAAGTTTTTTGGTCTGCTTAAATCTAATAAATGGTGAGGATCGACTGGTAGCTTTAATGTCATCAAGTTGTATTTTGGTGATCTGCTTTGCTCGAGAGGTAGCTTGCTTAGCTTTAGATGCATTGGCTGAAAAGCGACTTACAAACTGCTGAAGATCAGCAATTTGAGCAGATTTCTTAGCATTTTCTGAGTAAAGGCGTTCGCGTGCTTGGGTTGATGCAGTCATAAAGTCATCATAATTTCCCGGATAAACCCTTAATTCTCCATAATCAATATCCGCCATATGTGTGCATATCGCATTAAGGAAATGACGATCATGTGAGACGATAATCATTGTGCTCTTTTTTTCATTAAGAAGTGCTTCTAGCCATCTAATGGTGGCAATATCTAAGTTGTTTGTTGGTTCATCCAGCAACAATATATCAGGATCTGAAAAAAGTGCTTGAGCTAGTAGTACTCTTAGTTTTCGGCCTGGGGGAATTTCAGACATCACACCAAAGTGAAGTTCTTTTTCGATACCCGCCCCTAATAGAAAATCCCCAGCTCGACTTTCAGCACTATAGCCATCTAACTCAGAGAAGCGTATCTCTAGGTCGGCCACCTTCATACCGTCTGCATCTGACATTTCAGAGAGACCGTATATGCGCTCACGCTCCTGTTTGACAGCCCATAATTCTGTGTGACCCATGATTACAGTATCTATAGCGCTATATTTCTCAAAAGCAAATTGATCTTGATTTAGCACGCCTATTCGTTCGTTTGGCGTTATTGATATATTTCCAGATGTCGGTAAAAGAGTGCCATCAAGTATCTTCATGAACGTAGATTTTCCGGAGCCATTAGCTCCAATCAGGCCATAGCGATTGCCATGGCCAAATTTTACGGAGATATTTTCAAAGAGGGGCTTGGGGCCGAATTGCATTGTAATATTTGCAGCAGTAATCAAGTAAACACCTTTTGGGTTTCAGGAGATAAATAGTAAGTTTTTAATTGAGCGATTTTAAAAAACAGCACTATAGAGAATTGCTTCAATGCCGTCGAGTAAAGCTAGCGCTAGTAAAGATTAATTTTTTTAGTCAATCTCTTGAGCTCTAGCAAGTCGAGCCTCTTCTTCTGCCAAGGCGGCCTTTATTTCCTGCATGACAGTGTCGACATTGGCTGGCTCAGAGCATTCCTTAAATGCACCAGAAAGTACTGCATTTGGATGTAGCTCTCCATCTTCATATAAGCCCCATATTTCTTCGGCATATCTTGTATCTGAGAGCTCAGGAGCATAGTTTGAATAATACCGAGTCATGTTGTTTACGTCTCGCTTCAGCATCATTTCAGCATTATTGTTAGACGAGGCATCTACGGCTTGAGGTAAATCGATGATAACGGGCCCATCTTTGCCTATTAATACATTGAATTCTGATAAGTCACCATGAATTATTCCTGCACACAGCATGCGAACAATAAACTCCATAAGAACAGAATGCCCTAAAAGAGCCTCCTCATTGGACATAGATAAATCGCCAAGCCTCGGAGCAACTTGATTTTCGGAGTCTGTTATCAACTCCATCAGCAAAACTCCGTCAAAGCAGCCGAAAGTTTCAGGCACCCTAACTCCCGAGTCATTTACCTTGCGAAGTGAATCGAGTTCAGCATTCTGCCATGTTTCTTCTTGTTGCTGTCTTCCATACTTGGATCCTTTCTCCATAGCTCTGGCACGACGTGTATTCCTGACTTTTCGGCCTTCTTGATACTGTGCAGATTTTTTAAAGCTGCGTTTGTTAGCTTCTTTGTATACTTTTGCGCATTTTATTGAGGCTCCACATCTAACCACATATAACGTTGCCTCCTTGCCGCTCATAATTGAGCGGATTACCTCATCGACCAATCCATCGTCGATTAGCGGTTGAATTCTTTTTGGTATTTTCATGGCATGGTTACACGAGACTTATATTTTGTACTAAGTAGTATAACGTTAAAGGGGGAGGGCTGGGCACCCTTACTTACTCAGATAGCGAAGAAAGTTGAGCAAATTTCTCAAGGGCATTATCGCGAGATATTTTTAGGTCCACAATAGGTTTTGGATATGTGCTACCAAGTTTTACATTGGCCTCTTCTAGGATGGAATCGGGTGCGTCCCATGGGTTGAATAAGTATTTGTTTGGTAGTGATGAGATTTCGGGTATAAAGCGCCGCACATAGTCGCCTTCGGGATCAAATTTCTGCCCCTGTATGACAGGATTAAAAATCCTAAAATAAGGAGCAGCGTCTCTTCCGCAGCCACTTACCCATTGCCAGCTTGCGCTATTATTTGCAAGATCAGCGTCAACCAGGGTATCCCAAAACCATCGTTCGCCATAACACCAGTGAATTCGAAGATTTTTGACTAAAAAAGAGCCTACGATCATCCGCGCACGGTTATGCATGTAGCCTGTTTGCCACAGTTCACGCATGCCTGCATCTACCATAGGTATACCAGTGTGACCATTTTTCCATGCCTGAAGTGCAGTTTCGTCAGTTATCCATGGAAAGTGGTTAAATTTAGGCTGTAGATTTTTCTTGGGTAGGTCAGGATAATGGTATAGCTGGTTATAAGAGAATTCACGCCACCCTAGCTCACTGCAAAAATGAGCACTGTTCGCATCATTTGATGTGCTATGAGCCCTGTGCCATAACTGATTAGGCGATATTTCTCCAAAATGCAGGTAAGGTGAGAGTCTAGAGACATAAGATTTAGAAGGGAGATTCCTTCCATTTTTATATTGAGGCAAACCTTCATCCATGAACTTTTGAAAACGAATCCTTGCCTCTTTTTCTCCAATGGCCCAATGGGAGTCAAGTTTTTTATTCCATGGAATAAATGGCAATAATTGCAACTGATTTATGCTCAAAGTTTTCTTCGTGTCACAATAATACTTGATGTTGCTCAGAGCAGGTAGAGGCTCACGCGGCGTTTCTCCCTGTAGGCATCCTTTTCGATAAAAAGGTGTAAATACACTATAGCATTCACCGTTACTTTTTTTAATTGCCCATGGCTCCCAAAGCAGAGAACCATTATAGCTCTCAGATTTTACACCTTGTGTATTTAAATATTTTTTTATTAGCGTGTCACGCTGAATTCTCCATGGCTCATAACAGCGATTCCAGTACACAGCATTAACATTATGACGCTTAATGATATCCATCAAAATATCGATAGGATTGCCGCTATATAGCGACAAAGTGCCGCCTAAAGATGCATTTAATGATTCCAGTGAAGAGTTTAGCCACCATTTGCTTGCGGCGCCCATGGAATATTCGCCAGCGTTACCTGCATCTAGAATGTAGATAGGGAGAACGCCTTCATGCTGCGATGCTGCAGTGAGCGCTGGATTGTCGGACAAACGTAAGTCCTGTCGAAACCAGTGAATAGCAATATCTCCCATGAGTTCTCTCTTTTTCTTTCTTTTTCTTTTTTGAATTATTAAATTAGGGGGAGCCAGCCCAACAGCTCAATCATTCTATAGTTAAGAAATTTATAGATATTTAAATCATCTGCTCTATGGCATGAGTAAACATATCTTCTTTCGGAAATATGCCAGTATCCTCAGCAAAGTAACAAAAGATTAAACGTGACATAAACTGGTTCAAGTCATGCCTGTGCTCAGCTGTATCCCAGTCTGTATTTTCTTTTAGTGGTTCTACATAAAGTCGATTGAGGCGACCCGTTGCTTGAATATCAACGGTATTATTACGAATTTCCTTGGTAGTGGTGATACCTGCCAGTGATAAGAAGAAACTAAAGTGGTTAGCAAAGTCACTATAGGTAAAGGTCGCAGTCTCACCAGATTTAAGGTCTTCAGCTACAAATTCAACACCATCAGTCGCAAGAATGATCTTTACCTTGCCTTTTGAGGTTTCGGGGCTTTGTTTGAGTTTAACAAGAGTGCTATTGGCATCATTCTCGGCGCAGATAGCAATATGGATGTTACTGCGCTGTAACACGCCATTTCTGATATCAGAGCTGTTAGATGAGCTCTTGGTGCTTCTGAGCTTCTTGATCGTTGTATCTTTGTTACTGAAGGCCATTAAAAAAGCATGAGGGCGTTCATCACCATCAAATAGCTGCAATGCTAAATTTGATACTGCTTCTTCTATTTCTACTGGACTCAACTTAAATTTTCCTTATTTACCGGTACTTTGCGATCAACCCACATCAATAGATATAAAAGAGGTTGATAACCCAAAAGACCTCATAAGCCAGAGGGTCTCAGACGCATCAGTATTTGTAGTTGACAACATATACCCACAGTACTTACCACTGCTGTATTTTACTAGAAATATTTTTTTACTTACTTATACTATATAGGGGTATAAGGTAGTTTATCTATATTAGAATTAGAGGAAAAAATTATGGTAGATTGTTGCGAATCAAAACATCCAGATTATGGAAAACATATTCCAAGAGTGAATAAAGCTATAGGTCAGCTGAATGGGATAAAAAAAATGATTGAAGAAGGCAGGTATTGCCCTGACATTATTACGCAATTAAGGGCAGTGAGTTCAGCTTGCCAGTCACTCGAAATAATTATGCTTCAAAAGCACCTTGAATCCTGTGTTATTGATGCCTTTCAGTCAAATGACAAGAATGCTCAGAAAGAAAAAATTCGAGAGCTAACAAATTTGTATAAGGGGAAAAATGTTTTGTATGTTGGTGACGATAAACATGAATAAGTTGTACTTCATATTTATTTTGCTGTTAGCAGCACACCAATCTATGATTCATGCAGCACCGATGAGCTTTAAGGGGTCAACAACCAGCATGACTCAAGTGAGCAAAGATTACTTTAGTATTGAGTCTAGCTACGCTTCATCTATTAAGGAGTCGTTTGGCGCAAAGACTGTTAGGGCTAAGGGTAACGGCTATGACACAACGTCAGGAGAAATATTTTATTTAAGAAAATTGATGAGAAAAAATACTATTAATTCGCAGGCAAATTTATGGCTGTTTGCTGGAGCAGGCTTTATAGACATAAAGAAAAATAGCATAAAAGAGCATCATATCTATTTAAGCCCAACCTTGCAGTTTGATTATGAGACCAAAAGAATGTACGGAATGGTTTCTCATCAAGTCTTAAGGGCTGGTCATGAGAACTTTGATGCAACCAAAATTGAAGGCGGCTTCTCGTTCTATGAAGCAGGGTATACTGACATTCAGCCCTGGTTCATATTAAAAACTAAAAACATCAACAGTCTAAATAATAAAATTAAATATACGCCTACACTTAGATTGATTAATAAATCCATATTTATGGATGCTGGAGTATCGACGGATGGAGATGCATCCTTTCATTTCATGTATACATTTTAGGAGAGCAGTTAATGAAAAAAACAATATTTCTAATAGCCATAATGTTTTTCAGTGTCCATAGCTACGCATTGACTCAAAAAATTGAAGTACTGGGTATGGTATGCGCTTTTTGCGCACAAGGTATAGAGAAGAGTTTCAGGGCCACGGATAGCGTTGACGATGTTTTTGTTAGTCTAGAAAACTACTTTGTCGCTATAGAATCGAAAGATGGGCTTGATAATAAATTTATTACGAAAGTTATCAATGATGCAGGCTACGATGTTCGAAAAATAGAAATTTTTCCTGGCACTATGAGTCAAATTAGGATCAAGAATGAAAAATAAGCTAGCAGACTACCTATCTTTATTTGCTAGTAGCGGAACTATTATTTGCTGTGCGTTACCTGCGTTGCTAGTTTCAATTGGTGCGGGGGCAACGCTAAGTTCTCTTTTTTCAATATTTCCACAACTGGTTGTTATTTCAATTTACAAGACTCAGATATTTATTGGTGCTTTTACGATGCTTATAATTTCTGGAGTGCTGCAATATCGCGCAAGAAATCTGCCTTGTCCTATTGATGAAAAAAAAGTGGGTGCATGCACTAAGGCAAAAAGACTATCGTTAATTGTGTACTTTACTTCAGTAGGATTTTTTATTGTTGGCCTTCTCTTTGCATTTATTATCCCATTATTCATCAATTACATTAAACAATTATGAAGATAATTAGATGTGCATTAAAAAATATCGGCAATGATCTAAGGCGTATTAGGTTTATTTCTTACAAGGATAAAAAGCTTAGTTTTATTAGCTAAACCCTACATATATTCGGGTTTGCTAAGCAAGTTGAGCAGTATGCGCGTACTACTAGTTGTGCCATATTGGCAGGTAAAGCAGGTACTGAATACGCTGCTAAGAAGGTTGAAGAAGCCTGCTTAGAGCAGGATGAGTATGGTAAGGCTTGGTATGAATGGTAGAGAATAGAGCCAAAACGATGCAGCAGTTAGAAGGCTAAGTGTGTTTGTAATAGCGTTGAGCTATGATTACATAGTTTGCAGACACTTGTGTACGTTAGTATTGAAATCGAATAGGTTTTTCTGGAACAGAATTTGAAATTTTCATCAGTAAACTTACAAACTACTTGCACGCATTTTATAAAAGATAATTAAAAAAATAGCTTATAAGGTGTAGAAAGTGGAGTGGAAATAAATCTTAATTTGTAAGATATTGATTTAATATAACTTATTATTTATACAAAATTTTTACATAAAATATAACCGGTTGATTTAATTAAAAATCCTTCTTTCAGTTACACAGAATGTTGCACAAACGTAGTGACTACTGAGAATAAGAGTAACTCGTAGGCGATATTTGCCACTATAGTTGAGTTAATCAGCCCATTTACCTAAAATAGGAAATAAAGTGAATATGGATAGGTAGCTTAAATGATAATAGCAGTTAGGCTGTATCTATTAATTAAAATTTATTTATTAAATTAGTAAAACACTCAGGAAGAAAATAATGGACCTTATATTTGAATATTTATTAACCATGCAAACACTTGTATTGGTCTTAATTGTAATTGGACTTAAAAGCTCAATTAAATTTGTTCCGCAAAATCGTGCTTATGTGATCGAACGTTTTGGTAAATATCAGTCCACAAAAGAAGCTGGATTAAATTTTATCCTCCCCTTTATTGATCGCATATCTGCTGATCGTTCTCTTAAAGAAAAAGCCGTCGACGTGCCGGAGCAAAGCGCTATTACGAAAGATAATATTTCCCTGTCTGTAGACGGTGTACTTTATTTTCGTGTGCTTGATCCATATAAAGCGACTTATGGCATAGATGATTATGTGTTTGCTGTAACTCAGTTGGCCCAAACTACGATGCGTTCTGAGTTGGGTAAAATGGAGCTTGATAAAACGTTTGAAGAACGCGACATATTAAACACCAATATCGTAGCTGCGATTAATGAGGCTGCAGGTCCATGGGGTATTCAAGTACTCCGTTATGAAATAAAAGACATTGTGCCGCCTCAGTCAGTTATGGAGGCTATGGAAGCACAGATGAAAGCCGAGCGAGTGAAGCGCGCCCAAATCCTAGAGTCAGAAGGTGATAGGCAATCGGCTATTAACCGAGCTGAGGGTGCAAAAGCATCGGTAGTACTAGCAGCCGAAGCAGAAAAGGAAGAGCAGGTCTTACGCGCAGAAGGTGAGGCCACGGCGATTGTGTCTGTTGCATCAGCCCAAGCAGAGTCTCTTAGACAAGTGGGTCAAGCAGCGGCAACTGAAGAGGGCCAGAAGGCAGTACAGCTTGATTTGGCGACCAAGGCAATTGAAGCTAAACTTGCTATAGCGAAAGAGTCTTCAGTGGTTTTATTGCCCGATAACGGTACTGATGCGGCCAGCATGGTTGCTCAGGCAATGACGATTATAAACACGCTTAATAAGAACGTTGCGAGCTAAAAAATGAATTGGATCAGCAATAATTTGTCTGAAAGTTTGATTATAGCTGGTTTGGTATTGCTTGTTATCGAAGTTGTGGTTTTGGGTTTCTCAACCTTCGTCTTGTTTTTTGTTGGTCTGGCAGCGGTGGCAGCAGGAGGGCTTATGACCGTTGGTATTGTCCCCGATTCAATGCTCAGTGCCTTGTCCAGCGTGGGAGTATTAACAGCCTTATCGGCCATGCTTTTGTGGCGCCCGTTAAAGTCTATGCAAAGTAACGTTGAAAGTAAGAAAGTTACGAGTGATTTAGTTGGACACAGTTTTATTTTAAATGAAGCTGTGTCTATGACCAAAAACCCTACATACCGTTATTCAGGTATCGATTGGAATCTTGGTAGCGAACAAGAATTGTCAGCAGGCACCCTAGTTGAAGTGACCGGGGTTGCTGTTGGGAAATTCATCGTTCAAGCAAAAGTATCATAGGCCTTTATTTTTTTACCCCAACACCGTTGTTGGTCAGCTAAAAATAGCGTTAGGTGGAGTATCTACAAAGTAAAAAAACGAAAGATAAGATATTTATATTTTCTTTAATCTCGCTGGTTGGCTTTATATTTGGTGCGTATGACTCTCAGCCTTATAGGCCCACGTTTAGTGATGGTGTAGCTAGACAGTTTCATTTTGGTAATTTTCTTTTAGTTTGGTCTATATCTTCTATACCTCTCTGCTCATTGCATTAATACATAAACTTACTCCCAGTGTCGGACTATTCGGCAAAAAGTCTCCAGAAGACCTAAAAAACCAAACCCTCACCACTGAAGAGGGTGATCACTACATCGGTGAGATAAAAGGTGGGCATGCACACGGACAAGGCACATTTACTTCCGCTGGCTTATATTCATACGTAGGTGAGTACAAGGACGGCAAGAGGCATGGCAATGGCACTGTGACCTGGTCTGGTGGCTCTACATATATAGGTGCATTTAAGGATGATAAGTATTACGGTGTAAGCATCTGGACTGACCATAAGGGTAAAGTTGGATTAGTACCTTGGGTCGCAGATATATACCTTTATGATTCCGGTGAATATCGTAGGAGTGTAAAATGTAGAGAAGAATAGCGTATAAATAATTATCACCTTGAATGCGCCAAGGAAGATGGCAAAGCCAGGTGCTGAGTATACTGCTAAGAAGATTGAGGGAGATCATAGAGCAACAAGATGGGTTCTGAGACTAAAACACGATGAGGTTCATTTTTTTGGGAATGGCTATTGTATTTTCCTATCCCATTACTCTCGTTGGCCTGATTGGTTTTGTTGTCTCTATTCGCTCTTCTAAAAAATCCATTTTAAGATACTGACTATGGGGAAATCGCTTAAATGAGTAAGTTATTATATATCGAAGTATCACCTAGAAAGGATCGATCGGCCTCTATAGAGGTGGCTCAATCATTTATTTCGGCTTTTCAGGAAAAAGATCCGGAGAATCTGGTCGAAACACTGGATCTTTGGCGCCTCACTTTACCGGAATTTGATGGCGACCGTATTAACGCGAAATACCGGGTCATGCATGGAGAAACCCCCACCAACGATGAAACAAGAGCCTGGGATGAAATCACCAGCATAGTTGACCAATTCAAGAATGCAGATAGCTATCTGTTCAGCCTACCCATGTGGAATTTTTCCATTCCCTACAAGTTAAAACATTATATTGACCTGATCAGCCAACCAGGACTTACCTGGAGTTTCTCACCAGAAACGGGCTACCAGGGGCTGATAACGGGAAAATCTGCCACATTGATATTAGCCCGCGGTGGAGAATATAGCAGTAGCGCTGAAGCTAGCGCTATGGACTTTCAAAAAACCTACATGGAAATGATTCTCAGATTCATTGGGCTTCAGGAAATCCAAACAGTGTTAATAGAGCCCACATTGACAGATGCAGACACCAAACAGCACGCACTGACAACAGCTAAAGAACAAGCAGTGCGAATTGCTACACAGTAGTAATATACAAATGCTTTAACAGAAGAAATTTATGAGAATCTGAGCCCTAATGGTGATGACACTGGCTCTGAGTACCGCGACTTTAGCTGCCAGCCAACGTCAGGGCAGCTTACACCAACCATTGCTAAACCTGAAAATAACATGCTATTTAGCGAGCCTGAACAGCAAATACTATCTGAGCGGTCCAAAGAATAGCCGGAAAGTGTCTATAAAACCCAGGGCAGTCCAAGAGAGACTGGCGAGTGTCTAGCAAGCTGGTGGCGATTCAATCGATAGCGTCTGTTTGATCCCACACTTTTTTCTCAATGCAATAGAATAGCATGTAGAATAAATTTCTCGATTAAAGACAATCACCTTAATAGGTAAATCAGGATGGCATGTTATCCATTGTAAGTAGTTGAATATGTACCTGAAACTACCTACTCAGCTTGATTCTCCTTAGATATTCCAGAAGATTTACGGGTAACGTTCGATTATAAAGTGGGTCAATTTATAAATAGTTATAACCAAGGGGCAGAAAAATTAAAGCAAAACCCACCGTGCCAGCCTAGGCTTATAGCCTAAAAATTTTTCGATATAGTAAAAACCAATTTATCTTCAAAAAGCTCCGATACCTTATCTATCCCGGGTTTAAAATTGGTATCATGATAACGTAAGTCAAATTTGTAGTCTTGATATACATAGAAAACACCTGCCTCCCAATAGCTCCATTCAGGGAAGGCATCATTATTAAACATTTGTCTACCGACTGTTCCGCTTAAACTAAACCCTTGCGAGAGTTTAATAGTGGGTGTTAAACCTATATGTAACCCGCGCAAACCATCAATATTAAACCAATCACTCGTGGTGGGCGCCACTTCAAGGTTAAGATGAACCTGACCAAGCTGTTTGCTCAAATTCATCCATAGTTCAGAATAATGGTTTGGTGGACTATCATCATCCTTATGATAAAAATACTGAAACCAGAAAACATTATAATTAAAACCCGTATCACCAATATCATTTGTAATGCCAATATAAGGTCCTGATTCCGCATAAATGGCTGGCTCGACATCAAATTTATTAGTACCGGCCCAATAACCTAGATAGACGCCGCTATCATGCGTCCAAGTGAAGCTTCCCTGTAATGAGGGCACATCCGATGTTTGCGTTTCAGACTCGCCGCGAAAAACACGATCTGTACCCAGGCTCACCCAACTAGAAACTTTACCACCAAAAATCTCCCCTTCTGCTTCACCAGCAACTGTTGTATTGGTAAATCCGACTATCCAGATTAGCGCAGTTACGCTGATAATATTTTTCATCACCCCACCAAAACCCGCGAAAACTTCGCCTATTTCTTCGCCTTGCATGTCTTTCACAGGGTAGCGCCAAATCTTTTCTACTTTTTCAAGTACCGTCATTTAAATTTACCTTTATGCCTTATAATCAAAATCTAATATATTATCTCGGTCATTCA
>JBLIIR010000034.1:0-13743 GCA_047635255.1 Porticoccus sp.
ATAAATTTTATGAATAACCGGTATTGTATGGCATATCTCCATTGTAAGAGGAGCGCAATGTACATATAATTGCCGACCAACCGAGTTCGTTAAGATAGCCATTCAGCAACGCTTATTGAACTTATTAAGTTTACAAATTTTCTTGCCTGTATTCTGGATTTCCAGACAGGTAATTTTAAGGTATAGATTATTGTGAATAAAAAAAGACCTGTTAACCTAGATATCGGAACAATGCATCTTCCCATTACTGCTTATGTGTCGATTCTTCACAGAATCTCTGGAGTTGTCTTATTTGCCGTTGTTGCGCTTTTTCTGTGGATGTTGGATGCAAGCTTATCCTCCGAAGAGGATTTTAACTCTCTCAAAGAGTGTATGGCCAGCCTAATCCCTCAGACTATTATCTGGTTATCATTGGCCGCTTTAGCTTATCACTTAGTGGCAGGCTTGCGGCATATAGTCATGGACTTTGGTTTTGGTGAAACACTAAAAGGTGGACAGCTAGGAGCTAAGATAGCTTTAATTCTTTCAGCCTTGCTGATTATTTTGGCGGGAGTTTGGATATGGGTGTAATAACAAATATTACAAGTTTTAGCCGTAATGGCCTATCTGACTGGCTGTTACAGCGTGTTACAGCGGTCATAATTACAGTATACATCTGTTTTATAACATTTTATTTTTTAACTGAACCGAATTTAGATTATGGTCAGTGGCGAGATTTGAATGGACTGCTTTCAATGAAGGTGCTGAATGTTCTGACAGTGGTGTCTATTGCAATTCATTCTTGGATTGGCCTTTGGGGTGTGCTGACCGACTATGTAACCGTGCGGTTGCTTGGCCCAAAAGCAACATTTTTACGTGTTCTATTTCAGGTAGGCATGATCACAATCACGCTGATATACCTTATTTGGGCGCTTGATATAGTTTGGGGAATTTAAAGACATGAGTACTAAAATGAAAACTATTTCTTTCGACGGACTTATTATTGGTGGCGGTGGTGCTGGAATGCGTGCCGCCCTACAGTTAGCTCAGTCTGGTTACAAAACAGCAGTAATAAGTAAAGTTTTCCCAACTCGCTCACATACAGTCTCTGCTCAGGGTGGTATTACGTGCGCTATTGCTAGCGATGATCCCAATGATGATTGGAGATGGCATATGTATGATACGGTCAAAGGTTCTGACTATATCGGTGATCAAGATGCTATTGAGTATATGTGTTCAGTTGGCCCTCAGGCGGTATTTGAGCTTGATCATATGGGTTTACCATTTTCTCGAACTGCAGAAGGGCGGATCTATCAGCGTCCTTTCGGTGGCCAGTCCAAAGATTTTGGTGCAGGGGGCCAGGCAGCTAGGACCTGCGCTGCTGCGGATCGAACAGGCCATGCTCTTTTACACACCCTGTATCAAAACAACATTAAAAACGAAACAGTATTTTTTAATGAATGGTATGCGGTTGATTTGGTAAAAAATGATGACAATGCTGTTGTTGGTGTGATTGCTATAGACATAGAGACCGGTGAAACGGTATTTGTTAAGTCAAGCGCGACTGTTATGGCTACTGGTGGAGCTGGCCGTATTTATGCATCTACAACTAATGCTCATATTTGTACTGGTGACGGAATTGGTATGGCTCTTAGAGCGGATTTTCCAGTGCAGGATATGGAGATGTGGCAGTTTCATCCCACTGGAATTTATGGAGCAGGCACTTTAGTGACTGAAGGTTGCAGGGGTGAGGGCGGCTATCTGATCAATAAAGATGGAGAGCGCTTCATGGAGCGGTATGCTCCAAATGTTAAAGATCTTGCAGGACGTGATGTTGTTGCCCGTTCTATGGTTCTTGAGATACTCGAGGGTCGAGGTTGCGGAAAAGATGGCGACCATGTGTTGTTAAAATTAGACCATCTTGGAGAGGATGTACTAGAAAGTCGTTTGCCAGGAATATGTGAGCTCTCAAGAACATTTGCGCATGTAGACCCAGTCAAAGAACCTATTCCTGTTGTCCCCACCTGTCATTATATGATGGGAGGGATCCCAACAAATGTTGACGGTCAAGCATTGACGCTTGATACAGCAGGTAATCCTGAGGTCATTGAGGGCTTGTATGCCTGCGGAGAAGCAGCATGCGTCTCTGTTCATGGAGCCAATCGATTGGGCGGAAATTCTTTACTTGATTTGGTGGTATTTGGAAGAGCGTCGGGCTTGTTTATTGAAAAAGCTCTTCGTGAAGGCATTGAGCTAGCCGATCCAACTGAAGAAAATGTTAATGCTGCTATGAAAAGACTGAATGCAATTAATAGCGGCAATAAGGATGGGGAGTCTGCAGGCGTGTTGCGTGTTGAGCTGCAAAAAATCATGCAGAATTATTTTGGCGTTTTTCGTCGAGGCGACTATATGCAGGAAGGTATTGAACAGCTAAAGGCTTTGCGAGTTCGCATAGAAAATGCTCGTCTAGATGATACTAGTAATGTTTACAATACTGCACGTATTGAAGTGCTAGAGCTGCATAACTTACTAGAAGTGGCCGAGGCTACGGCTATTACTGCAGAATGGCGCAAAGAAAGTCGTGGGGCTCATGCTAGAGAAGATTTTTCTGAACGTGATGATGAGAACTGGCTATGTCATTCTATGTACTTTCCTGAAGACAAGCATGTAGATAAAAGAAAGGTAAATTTTTCACCCAAGACTATGAAGGCTTTCGAACCGAAAGCCCGCGTCTACTAACTAAATAAGGATTTGTTGTATTATGTTGAAAGTAAGTATTTATCGATATAATCCTGAGGTAGATGAAGCACCTTATATGCAGGATTATGACTTTGACACCCAAGGGGAAGATCTTATGGTGCTTGATGTGCTTGGCATGTTGAAAGCTAAAGATTCTTCTATTTCCTACCGTCGATCTTGTCGTGAGGGCGTTTGTGGGTCTGATGGTATGAATATTAATGGTAAGAATGGACTGGCTTGCATAACTCCTCTATCTGAGTGCTTGAAAGGTAACAAGCTAGTGATTCGTCCATTGCCGGGCTTGCCCGTAATTCGTGACCTTGTGATAGACATGAGTCAGTTTTATGCTCAGTATGAGAAAATTCAACCTTACTTGGTCAACAATCAGCCTGCACCAGGTATAGAAAGACTGCAGTCTCCAGAAGATCGCGCGAAACTAGACGGACTGTATGAATGTATACTTTGCGCTTGCTGCTCAACAAGCTGCCCCTCGTTTTGGTGGAACCCCGAAAAATTTATTGGTCCTGCGGGGCTCCTGCAAGCCTACCGCTTCTTAGCAGACACAAGGGACACCGATACAGAAAATAGACTAGCTAATCTCGAGGACCCATTTAGCGTATTTCGCTGTCATGGAATTCAGAACTGTGTTGCAGTTTGTCCAAAAGGATTAAATCCGACCAGAGCAATTGGACATATTCGCAATATGTTGTTGAGGGGTGCCACTTAGATATATCATCTAAGCTCATTAAAGATTTTGAAGCAGTAATCGCTGTGATTGCGTATTGTTAAAGAGAAGGAAAAATAGATGCCTGAAAGCATCATGCAGAAATTTTTAGATAGCTCCTATCTATCCAGTGGAAATGCCGCATATATAGAAGATCTATATGATACTTACCTTCACGACCCAGGTAGTGTTGCTGATCAGTGGCGCTCATTTTTTGACACCCTTCCTCGTACGAATGGACAAAGTGCACCTGATGTGTCGCATGCCACTATTATGGCTCACTTTGAGCAAATAGGCAGGCGCAGGTCTCGACCCATGGCTAATCCAGGCTCGGGTGGTGAAAATATTGAGCATGAGCGCAAACAAGTAAAGGTTCTTCAGCTCATAATTTCTCATAGAAATAGAGGACATCAGAAAGCACAGCTAGACCCCTTAGGTTTATGGTCTCGTGATAAGGCCCCAGATCTAGAGCTTTCTTTTCACGGGCTAACAGATGCTGATTTGGATACAACATTTCAGTCTGGAATGTTATTTTTTGGAAAAGAAGAGGCGACTCTAAGGGAAATTATTTCAGGGCTGGAAGAGACCTATTGTCGTCATGTGGGAGTAGAACACGGGCATGTTATAGATTTGGTAGAAAAGCGATGGCTGCAGCAGCGTTTCGAAAGTGCTAGATCTAGACCTAACTACGACAACAACATGCGTAAATATGTGCTGCAAAGATTGACAGCAGCAGAAGGGCTAGAGAAACATTTGGATTCAAAATATCCCGGAACAAAACGTTTTGGTTTAGAGGGTGGTGAATCTATGATTCCCATGCTGGACGGAATAATACAGCGCGCCGGTGAGTATGGCGCAAAAGAAATCGTTCTCACTATGGCACATAGAGGCCGCCTGAATGTTCTGGTTAACGTTCTTGGAAAAAACCCTTCAGATTTGTTTGCTGAATTTGAGGGGAAAAGGCATGTAGATACATCTGGCGATGTTAAATACCATCAGGGATTTTCGTCGGATGTGATGACTCCTGGAGGAAAAGTTCATTTAGCTTTGATGTTTAATCCTTCTCATTTGGAAATTGCAGCACCAGTAGCTGAGGGTTCCGCCAGAGCTCGACAGGATCGTCGTGAAGACACCGAGGGCAATGAAGTCCTTCCAATAGTAATTCATGGGGACGCTGCTTTTGCAGGACAGGGCGTCGTTATGGAAACATTTCAGATGTCACAGTTAAGAGGTTACAAAACTGGTGGTACAGTTCATGTAGTCATTAATAATCAGGTTGGTTTCACAACTAGCATCAAGGAAGATGCCAGATCAACTGAGTATTGCACTGACATAGCAAAAATGGTTCAGGCTCCCATTATTCATGTCAATGCTGATGATCCAGATGCGGTGATGTTTGTTACTTTTCTTGCAATGGACTATCGACAACAATTCAAAAAAGATATCGTGATTGATCTGATCTGCTATCGGCGGCGCGGCCACAATGAAACTGATGAGCCGTCTTCCACGCAGCCCTTGATGTATAAAATTATTAAAAATATTAAGACAACACGTGCGCTCTACGCAAACCAATTGGTTGAGGAGGGTGTGGTTACTCAGAAAGATGCTGAGACCATGCTAAAAGAGTACAGGGGTACGCTAGATCGCGGTGAGAATGTTACCAATAGCTTGGTTTCTGAGCCAGACATTGCACCTTTTGTTGACTGGACGCCCTACTTGAATCAAGGCTGGGATGTGGCGGTAGATACCACATTCCCTATGACAAAACTGCAGGCTCTTGCTAAAAAAATCACTAAGGTCGAAGACGGTGTCGTGATGCAGCGTCAAGTTGAAAAAATCTATGAAGATCGACGAAAAATGGCGCGTGGAGCATTGGCTCTTAACTGGGGTATGGCTGAGTTGCTTGCCTATGCAACATTGCTTGAAGAGGGTTATCCTATAAGGATGACAGGGCAGGATATTGCTCGGGGGACCTTCTCTCATCGCCATGCTGTCATACATAACCAGAAAGATGGACAAAGTTTTATCCCTCTAAAAAATGTACCTAAGAAAACTTCAGATTTTGAAATCTACGATTCTTTTTTGTCTGAGGAGGCGGTACTAGGCTTTGAGTATGGTTATGCTTCTACTTCTCCAAAAGGATTGGTTATATGGGAAGCCCAGTTCGGTGACTTTGCCAATGGTGCCCAGGTAGTTATAGATCAGTTTATTACTAGCGGAGAGCATAAATGGGGGCGCATGTGCGGCTTGACAATGTTGCTACCTCACGGTTATGAGGGCCAGGGCCCTGAGCACTCTTCGGCGCGTCTGGAGAGGTTTCTTCAGCTGTGCGCCGAGCATAATATTCAAGTATGCGTACCAACTACGCCAGCCCAGGTGTATCACATGATTCGCCGGCAAGCCATTAGACCGATGCGCCGACCGCTTGTGGTGCTGAGTCCAAAATGGATACTGCGTCATAAGCTAGCAACCTCCTCAATGGAAGACTTGGCTAACGGTCAATTCTTTAATCTTATTGAGGACAGAGAGGTCGATAAGGCTAAGGCTAAGCGTTTAATTCTTTGTTCTGGTAAGGTTTACTATCATCTGTATGAGGCAAGGCAGGAGAAAAATATTGATGATGTCGCTCTGGTTCGTATTGAGCAGTTGTATCCTTTTCCGGACAGTGAGCTGTTAGAGGCGTTGCAGGAATATACCAACCTAAAGGATGTAATTTGGTGTCAAGAAGAGCCCATAAACCAAGGTGCGTGGTATAGTAGTCAGCATCATATGCGTAGTATTATTAACAGATTTGATGAAAATTTGACTCTAAGCTATGTCGGGCGCGAGGCCTCTGCTGCGCCAGCATGCGGGTATATGTCTCTTCATCTAGAAGAGCAGGAAAGGTTTATCAACGAAGCTTTGAATTATTGATTATTGGTTGAAGTTATAGCGCTATTTTAGATCAAGGAACTGAAGAACATGAGTATTGAAATAAAAGCACCGACATTTCCTGAATCTGTACAGGAAGGAAGTATTGCTACTTGGCATAAGCAGCCCGGAGAAACTGTTTCTAGGGATGAATTATTGGTCGATATAGAGACAGATAAGGTTGTTTTGGAAGTTGTGGCTCCTGTTGATGGAATTTTAGCAAAAACCTTAAAAGAAGAAGGAGCAATAGTCTTAAGTAACGAGGTTATAGCTGTAGTCAATGAAGGCGAAGTATCTGAATCAGCTGCTTCAGTGGTAGAAGTTAAAGAAGAGCCTATTGACAATAACGAGCAAGAGAAAATGGCAAGCCCGTCAGCAAGAAAGCTTGCGAGCGAGCAAGGTGTTGATTTGCAGGCTGTTGAAGGTAGTGGTAAAGATGGCAGAATCACCAAGGAAGATGTAGCTCATGTTGGCAGCAGTGGCACCCCTGAGGTTCAGGCTGATTCTCCTACAACTGCTAGCCCTTCTATCTCTATTCCCACAGGGGATAGAATAGAAAAGCGTGTGCCAATGACACGCATGAGAGCTCGAATAGCAGACAGATTGCTGCAAGTAACGCAAACAACAGCAATGCTGACCACCTTCAATGAAGCTGACATGCATAAAATTATGGATCTTCGCTCAGAATTCAAAGAAGAATTTTCAAAGATCCACCCAGGGGCACGTCTTGGATTTATGGGGTTTTTTGTCCGTGCAGCAACAGAGGCTTTAAAACGCTTCCCTTCAGTCAATGCATCTATTGATAGCAGCGATGTTATTTACCATGGATATCAAGATATAGGTATTGCTGTTTCTACCGAAAAGGGTTTGGTGGTCCCAGTGTTGCGCAATGCAGAGAACATGAGTATTGCAGATGTCGAGCGAACCATTGCAGAATTTGGTGCAAAAGCCCGCGACGGGAAATTAACCATGGAAGAAATGACGGGCGGAACTTTCACGATAACTAATGGCGGAGTGTTCGGATCTTTGTTGTCGACCCCCATATTAAACCCACCGCAAGCAGCTATCTTAGGGATGCATTCTATTAAAGAGCGGCCAATTGCTGAAAATGGATCGGTTGTGATTCGCCCTATGATGAATCTCGCTCTATCTTACGATCACCGTATAATAGATGGCCGCGAGGCAGTAAGTTTCTTGGTTGCTATTAAGGAAATGATAGAAAATCCAGCTAAGATTTTACTTGAAATATAAGATATAAAATATTGAAATTTAAGAGAATATTATGTCCAATAGTTATGATGTTATTGTTATAGGGGCAGGCCCTGCAGGTTACGTTGCAGCCATAAGAGCGGCGCAGTTGGGGCTGAAGACTATCTGCATAGAAAAATGGAGAAATGCAGAAGGCGAAGGAGTGAATGGAGGAACCTGCCTTAACGTAGGATGTATTCCCTCAAAATCTCTTCTTGATAGCTCTTACAAGTATTATGAGGCCAAAAATCAGCTTGGTGTGCATGGCATTAACACAGGCGATGTATCTATTGACCTGAAAGCCATGGTCAATAGAAAAAATAAAATCATCGATCAACTTACGGACGGTATTGCGGGACTCTTCAAAAGTAATGGCGTTGTGTCTTTGTTTGGTGGCGCTAAGCTTCTTTCGGGGCGACAAGTTGAGTGCGTAACCCATGATGGCAAAACGCAAATTCTCACGGCGGATAATATTATTATTGCCACAGGCTCTAAGCCGATTGATATTCCGGTAGCAAAAGTTAACGGAGATACTATAGTCGACTCTAGTGGAGCCCTGGAAATCACGGAGACCCCAAATAGACTGGGGGTAATCGGCGCAGGTGTGATTGGCCTAGAGCTCGGAAGTGTGTGGAATAGAATAGGCAGCAAGGTCGTATTGATTGAGGCTATGGATGATTTCCTCTCTATTATTGACCAGCAAATTGCCAAAGAAGCAAGGAATATTTTCACTAAACAGGGCATGGATATTCGTCTTGGTTCGCGTGTTACGGGTACAAAAGTCAAAGGAAAAGAGGTGACTGTTACCTATAAGGATAGTGCAGACAAAGAAACTAAAGAAACATTCGATAAGCTGATTGTCTGCGTAGGCCGAGCGCCTTATACGGAAGGTTTGCTATCGCCTGATAGCGGAGTTAATCTTGATGAAAGAGGTCGTATATTTGTTAATGAGCAGTGCGAGACTACCGCATCAGGAGTTTGGGCTGTTGGCGATGTTGTAAGAGGTCCCATGTTGGCCCATAAGGGCTCAGAAGAGGGCATCATGGTTGCTGAGCGTATTGCGGGCCAGAAAACACAAATAAATTACGATGTTATACCTAATGTTATTTACACCCATCCTGAGGTTGCTGCTGTTGGAAAGACAGAAGAGCAGCTGAAGCAAGCCGGTGAATCTTATAATGTTGGAGTTTTCCCATTTGCTGCAAGCGGCCGCGCTATGGCAGCAAATGATACAGATGGCATGGTAAAGATGATTGCTGATGCTAAGACTGATAGAATTTTGGGTTGTCATATTGTGGGTCCTAGCGCTGCCGATCTTGTACAGCAAATTGCCATTGCTATGGAATTTGGTTCTAATGCCGAAGATATCGCTATGACAGTCTTTTCTCACCCCACCTTATCTGAAACTGTTCATGAAGCAGCATTAGCTGTGAATGGCCATGCTATACATATGCCGAATCGCAAAAAACGCGGCTAAGCATTCTTTTTTTGAACTCTAGGTGTATATTTTCATCTAGAGTTTTTATTTTTCTGCGATAGGAAGAAAACATGAACCTACACGAGTATCAGGCAAAGCAACTCTTTGCTGAATATGGGCTACCAGTTTCTAAGGGTATAGCGGCTGAAACAGCATCTGAGGCAATATCGGCTACTGATATTTTGGGAGGGGATCGTTGGGTGGTTAAGGCGCAAGTTCATGCAGGAGGAAGAGGTAAAGCCGGCGGTGTAAAGCTAGTAACCTCTAAGGCTGAAATTGAAAAGTTCTCGCGCAAATGGCTAGGTAATCGTTTAGTGACCTACCAAACGGATGCTAGTGGTCAGCCAGTTAGCCGGATTTTGGTAGAAGAATGCAGTGATATTGACCAAGAATTATACTTAGGTGCAGTCATTGATCGCTCCACTCGCCGTATTGTTTTCATGGCGTCAACTGAGGGCGGTGTTGAAATAGAAAAAGTGGCAGAGGAAACTCCGGAAAAAATTCTCAAGGCGATCATTGACCCCCTAATTGGCGCTCAGCCCTATCAGGCTAGAGAGTTTGCATTTAAATTAGGCTTAAATCCCACCCAAACAAAACAGTTTACTAAGTTATTTTTGGGTCTAGCCCAATTATTTCAGGACTGTGATTTGGCGTTACTAGAGATCAATCCGTTGATTGTTAACTCTGAAGGTAACCTGCATTGTCTGGATGGTAAAATAAACATCGATGATAACGCTATGTACCGTCAACCAAGATTGCGTGCCATGCACGACCCCTCGCAGGATGACCCTCGTGAAGCGCAGGCTACGCAATGGGAGCTTAATTATGTTGCTTTAGATGGAAACATTGGCTGCATGGTTAACGGCGCAGGGCTGGCTATGGCTACGATGGATATCGTAAAGCTTAATGGTGGCGAGCCAGCAAATTTCTTAGATGTTGGTGGTGGCGCAACGAAAGAGCGGGTAATTGAGGCCTTCAAGATAATTCTTTCTGATGAAAATGTAAAAGCAGTTTTTATCAATATTTTTGGTGGAATAGTTCGTTGTGATTTGATCGCTGAGGGTGTCATAGGCGCTGTAGAGGAAGTGGGTGTAAAAGTTCCAGTTATTGTGAGGTTGGAAGGAAACAACGCAAAGCTCGGCTCTAAAATATTGGCAGAAAGTGGACTAAATATTATTGCGTCAACTAGCCTGACGGACGCTGCCCAAAAAGTAGTTAAAGCGGCTAAGGGAGACAAGTAATGGCTATCTTGATAAATAAGCAAACCAAGGTTATCTGTCAGGGGTTTACTGGTGGCCAAGGTACCTTCCATTCAAGCCAAGCCATCGAATACGGCACTAAGATGGTAGGGGGCGTAACGCCAGGAAAAGGCGACACAACTCACTTAGGTCTACCTGTCTTTAATACCGTTGAAGAGGCTACCCATACAACTGGAGCTGAGGCCTCAGTTATTTATGTTCCAGCACCTTTTTGTAAAGACTCTATAATGGAGGCGGCAAATGCTGGCATCAAGCTTATTGTCTGCATTACTGAAGGCATTCCGACATTAGATATGCTGGCTTGCAAAGTTAGGTGCGACGAAATGAACGTTAGATTAATTGGCCCAAATTGCCCAGGTGTAATTACTCCTGGAGAATGCAAAATAGGTATTATGCCTGGAAGCATCCATCTTCCTGGCAAGGTTGGCATTGTTTCGCGATCTGGAACTCTTACTTATGAGGCGGTTAAGCAGACCACTGATTATGGTTTTGGTCAATCCACGTGTGTGGGTATTGGCGGCGACCCAATACCTGGGTCTAATTTTATCGATATACTTTCATTATTCGAAGAGGATCCATTCACTGAAGCTATAGTAATGATCGGTGAAATTGGTGGGACTGCTGAAGAGGAGGCTGCAGCTTATATCAAGGAGTATATTTCTAAGCCTGTAGTTTCTTACATTGCCGGAGTAACGGCTCCTGCAGGTAAGCGTATGGGGCATGCAGGCGCTATTATCTCTGGAGGCAAAGGCACTGCTGATGAAAAATTTGCAGCGCTGGAAGATGCTGGGGTAAGAACTGTGCGCAGTCTCGCTGATATAGGAAAAGGATTACAGAGCATCACCGGTTGGTAAGTGCCGAAAAGTACAAAAACGGCTTTAACGAGCCGTTTTTTATTGTCTATCATCTGATAGTTTAATGAATTTTTTTAACTTAAGGTTGTTTTTTCTTCTATTGCCCCCATTTTATAAATTATGAGCACCTAGGTGCTCCATTAAAAATACTAGAAATTAATTAATAGGGAATTTTTATAACTATGGCTGTTGAAACTCGCGGTTTTCAGACAGAAGCAAAGCAGCTTCTACATTTAATGATCCACTCTCTTTACAGCAACAAAGAGATATTCTTGAGAGAGTTAATTTCTAACGCATCTGATGCGGTTGATAAGCTTCGTTTTGAGGCCCTTACTGACTCTTCGCTTTACGAAGACTCTCCAGACCTGAGGGTTCGCATCAGTGCTGACTCTGAAGCAGGCACCATTACTATTCAAGATAATGGCATAGGTATGTCACGTGAGGAGGTTATTGATCACCTTGGGACAATTGCAAAATCAGGAACGGCTCAGTTTTTAAGTGACTTGAGTGGCGATGAGAAAAAAGATTCGCAACTAATAGGCCAATTTGGAGTTGGATTTTATTCTGCATTTATTGTCGCGGATAAGGTTGTCGTTGAAACTAGAAGGGCTGGATTGCCAGCAGGCAAAGCTGTTCGTTGGGTTTGTGATGGCGATGCTGAGTACACAATAGAAGATATTAAAAAATCAGATAGAGGAACATCCATCACCTTATATTTAAAAGAGGATGAGCTGGAATTTTCTGCAGATTTAAGGGTACGCAGTACGATTAAGAAATACTCAGATCATATTTCAGTGCCTATTGAGGTCAAAAAACCTTCACTTATCCCGCTAGATGAAACCGAAGAACCCAAAGAGGAGAAGAAAACGAACAAAACCAAGAAAACGAAAAAATCTAAGAAAGGTGAGGATGAAGAATTTCAGACAGTTAACGCAGCCACAGCTCTTTGGACTCGACAAAAAAGTGATATCAAGGACGAAGAATACCAGGAATTTTATAAGTACCTGTCCCATGATCCTCTTGATCCTTTGTCTTGGAGTCACAATCGAGTTGAAGGTAAATTAGATTACACTAGCATACTTTTCATTCCCTCCAGCGCGCCTTTTGATCTCCACAATTATGAGGCGTCCAGAGGCTTGAAGCTGTATATCCAGCGCACCTTCATAATGGATGATGCTTCGCACTTTCTGCCAAGGTATCTTCGATTTATTAAGGGAATTTTGGACTCCAGTGATCTTCCTTTGAATATTTCTCGTGAAATACTACAGAGTAATTCAGATGTTGACAGCATGCGTAGCGCTTTAACAAAAAGAGCGTTAGATATGCTGGAGAAAATGTCGAAAGAATCCCCTGATCAATATATGAGCTTCTGGCATATTTTTGGTAGTGTTCTTAAAGAAGGTCCCGCTGAAGATTTTGCTAATCGCGAACGTATTGCGAGTCTATTTAAGTACTCTACCACCAAAACAGAAGGATCAGAGCAAACAGCAAATTTTTCTGATTATATAGCTCGAATGAAAGAAGGGCAGGATAAGATTTATTATCTTGTTGCAGAAAACCTAAATGCTGCTCGCAACAGCACCTATCTTGAAGTTTTTCAAAAAAAGGATATTGAGGTTTTACTTTTGACCGATAGGCTGGATGAGTGGACTCTGTCTCATCTTTTTCAGTTTGATGGAAAGACTTTGCAGGATGTTACAAAGGGCGATCTAGATGAGTCTATTTTTGGCGGTCCCGAGAAGATAGATGAAAAAAATGAGGTGAAATCTTCAGAAATCATAGAAAAAATCAAAGCTAACCTAGCTGGCCGAGTCGACAGTGTACGTGAAACACGGCGATTAACTGGCTCTCCAGCATGCTTGGTTTATGCGGAGCATTCATTGAGCCCTCAGATGCGCAAAATGATGTCTGCAGCCGGACAGGAAGTTCCAGAGGATTTGCCTGGCCTTGAAATAAACCTTACGCATTCCTTGGTCGCACTTCTTGGTGAAACCAGCCACGATGAAAGATTTGGCGAATTAACCGAGCTTCTTTATGATCAGGCAGTACTCTCTGCTGGGCAACAATTAGATAATCCGTCTTTATTTGTAAAAAGACTCAATCAATTGTTATTTGATGGGAAATCTGATTGATAGCTATAGTTTAAGAGTTAGGACTATAATCCGACAAACAACATTGAAGTCAAGTCATGGTCTCATTCGGTAAGATAGCAGTTTTGGGCGGAGGCAGTTTCGGTACTGCCTTGGCTAACATGGTCGCTGAAAACGGGCACAAAGTTGTCTTATGGATGAGAAGCGAAGAAAATGCCAAGAAGTGTTCGCATTCTCGCGAAAATGCCAAATACCTACCAGGTTGTCTTCTTGATTCTAGACTAGAATTTTCTGCTGACTTGGAGACTTCTCTGAGAGATGCTGATGTAGTATTTTTTTCTGTACCCAGCAACGCATTCAGAAAATTAGCCAATGAGGCTAGCAGGTATGTTGCTTCAGGCGTCCAGGTTATTAGCACAGCAAAAGGTATTGAGGCCGAGACATTTAAATTAATGAGTCAGGT
>JBLIIR010000035.1:0-13346 GCA_047635255.1 Porticoccus sp.
CGAGCAACTAATATATGAAAACTGTTAGACCCGAGATCAATTGCGGCTAAAGTTAACCCATGCTTATTTTTTTATCTAAAATCAGTTCATGTTGCATAATTATTTTTTGCAATCTTGTTGTTTGTGCTAAATAACCATAAAAAGCAGGCAATTGATATTTGTTTGCTACCCAAGACGAGTGTTATCATTAATGGATTGTATCTTTTGAAATTTAATCTACGCCCACTATATGGAGATTGCTAAATATGAACGATATCGTTCACGTTACTGATACCAGCTTTGAAGATGACGTTTTAAATGCTGAGATGCCTGTATTGTTAGACTTTTGGGCTGCCTGGTGCGGACCATGTAAAATGATTGCACCAATGCTAGATGAACTATCTACTGAATATGCTGGCCGAATCAAGATCTGCAAAATGGATGTAGATGATAATTCTATTACGCCAAGCAAATTTAATGTTCGCGGTATCCCAACATTACTAATGTTTAAAGATGGAAATGTAGAAGCAACAAAAGTAGGCGCACTATCGAAGGTTCAGTTAGTTGAATTCATCGAAGGAAACTTATAACTAGGCTTGCTAAAAACAAATTTTATCCTACGTTAATGTATTGCGATTTAATATTACCAGGCCTATAATTCCAGCCTACCGCAGCATAAGCATCCCAAGATTGAGACAACCACTATATTGCAAATAACCTTACTTTCGTCGGCATAGCCGTTGTTTCTGACCAATATGCTACTCAAATTTCAATAACCTTGTATCCTTTAATTTATGAATCTCACAGAACTTAAAACTAAACCCATTGATGAGCTTATAAAAATTGCTTCAGAAAATGGACTTGATAACCTGGCTCGCTCAAGAAAACAGGATGTGATTTTTAGCATCCTCAAGCGCCATGCAAAAAGCGGCGAAGACATTTATGGCGAAGGTGTCCTAGAAATTCTACCTGATGGATTCGGTTTTTTAAGATCATCGGATGCCTCATATCTAGCGGGGCCAGACGATATTTACGTGTCGCCAAGCCAGATTCGTCGATTTAATCTCAGGACCGGTGATTCTATTGCTGGAAAGATCAGACCCCCCAAAGAAGGCGAGCGATATTTCGCCATGCTTAAACTAGATGAAATTAATTTTGATAAGCCTGAAGATGCTCGGAATAAGATTTTATTTGAAAACCTCACCCCCTTGTTTCCGGATGAGCGCCTGGTCCTGGAATCAGGCAATGGATCTACAGAAGATCTTACTGGTCGTATTATTGATCTGGTCTCACCGATTGGCAAGGGTCAACGAGGGCTCATTGTGGCGCCGCCTAAAGTAGGCAAAACCATAATGATGCAGCACACAGCACAGGCTATTATTCGTAATAATCCAGAATGCCATATCATTGTCTTGCTTATCGATGAAAGACCGGAAGAAGTTACAGAAATGCAACGAACTGTTCGAGGAGAAGTGGTTGCTTCAACCTTTGATGAGCCCCCTTCTCGCCATGTCCAAGTAGCTGAGATGGTAATAGAAAAGGCCAAAAGACTAGTAGAACACAAAAAAGATGTTGTAATCCTGCTTGATTCTATTACGCGTCTTGCTAGAGCATATAATACCGTCCAGCCTTCTTCTGGAAAAGTTCTAACCGGCGGTGTTGATGCTCATGCCCTAGAGCGCCCAAAGCGATTTTTTGGCGCAGCAAGAAATATCGAACAAGGCGGAAGTTTGACGATCATAGCTACTGCGTTAGTCGAAACTGGGTCAAAGATGGATGAGGTGATCTACGAAGAATTCAAGGGGACAGGCAACCTTGAGCTCCATCTTGATCGAAAAGTATCTGAAAAACGAGTCTATCCTGCAATAAATATTCGCAGATCTGGCACACGTCGTGAGGACTTACTAATGATTGAAGACGACCTACAAAAAGTTTGGATTCTTCGCAAACTATTGCATAGCATGGAAGATTCAGATGCGATCGAATTTTTGATCGACAAGCTAAAGGGCTCTGAGACCAATGATAAGTTTTTCCTTTCCATGAAACGAAAATAGAGATTTTGGGATCGTTATTTTAGTTTGAAATTTTAGGGAGAGAGCCGAGAAATTATCCATCTCTTCTCGCCCAGTAAGTACTGGAATCGGTCGTGAAGGCGCAATTTACCTCCTTGCCAAAATTCAATTTCAGCAGGAACCACTCTATAGCCGCCCCAAAAATCAGGAAAGGGTACCTCCATGTTGGTATACTTCTTTTCTATGCAGCTATATTCGTCCTCGAGAGCCTTCCGAGAAAATAATTTACTGCTTTGCTTCGAGGCCCATGCTCCTAGCTGGCTAGCTCTAGGGCGGCTTCTAAAATACATAAGTGACTCATTTTCAGGTATTTTCTCTACTTTTCCACCCACAATGACTTGACGGTCAAGAGCAAACCAAGGAAACAGAAGACTGACATTTGGATTACCCTCCATCTCAAGAGCTTTGCGACTCCCAAAGTTTGTATAAAATATAAACCCTTGTTTATCGAAACCTTTCAGCAGAACCGTGCGCTGCCATGATTTTCCAGCAGGATCGACCGTTGCCAGCGACATTGCAGTAGGATCAGGTAGCTGTGAATCTAGCGCCTGATCCATCCAATAAGAAAACTGATCTATAGGACACCCTTTCAAAGATTCCTTGGTCAAAGAATCGTATTGATATTCTCGACGAGTATCTTCAATCGACATTTAGACTCTCCAGGGCGTACAGCTATCTTCACCCAACATGGACGACGGGTAGGTTGTTCAGACTAAGCGTACGCTAAAAATCCCCTCTACATTAGAGATCTTGTTCAGTAGCTCTTGTGTTGGCTCTGACTCAACATCTATAATATTATAAGCCACATCATTTCTGCTTTTATTAACCATATCAATCACGTTGAGACTGCAGTCAGCTAGCAAAGAAAGCACGCTACCTAAAATTTTAGGTACATTTTTATTACAAAATGTAATTCTATATCCACTATTTTTAGGCATTTTTGTTGCCGGGAAGTTAACTGAATTACGAATATTTCCTTGTTCTAGATAATCCACCAGCTGATCTGCAGCCATAATGGCGCAGTTTTCTTCAGCCTCTTCTGTGCTAGCGCCAATATGAGGCATCAAGATGACATCCTTGCGCCCTAGCAACTCAGGTGTAGGGAAGTCTGTAACATATTTGCTTAAATTTTTATGGTCTAAGGCCTGCCGCACGGCGCTGGAGTCAACTACCTCTTCACGGGCAAAATTAAGCAGAACTGCTGACGCCTTCATAAAAACTAGAGTCTCAGCATTAATTAAATGCTTCGTCGCATCTAGTGCTGGCACATGCAACGTAATGAAATCTGCTTTAGCCAGCAAACTCTGCAAATTATCCATTTTTTCTACTTTGTGAGATAAACGCCAAGCCGCTTCAACAGACATTGCGGGATCAAAGCCAACAACATTCATGCCTAACTCTAGAGCCATATTGGCCACCATGGAGCCAATGGCACCAAGTCCAACTACACCTAGGGTTTTACCCATCACCTCAGAGCCTGCAAATTGACTTTTTTGCTTCTCAAGCAATTTAGACATCTCGCCGACATCCTTGATGTCCGTCAGGCCTTGTACATAATTCATTCCTCCAAAAATATCTCTTGATGAGATAAATAATGCAGAAGCAATCAGTTCTTTTACCGCGTTGGCGTTAGCGCCAGGAGTATTAAACACAACGATCCCTTTCTCGGTAAATTTTTCAATTGGGATGTTATTTACGCCGGCGCCGGCCCGAGCTACAGCTTTCACGCTCACGGGTATCTCTTCATCATGAAGCTTCTGGCTTCTAAGCATAAAAGCATCTGGGTCAACAGCATCACTGGAAACATCATAATTTTCAGCATTAAAGCGATCTAATCCTTTGGATGAAAGTTTGTTATAAGTGCGAACTTTGTACATGTCTTTTACTCTGTGTCGGTGATGATTAAGGGGTTATGATGCAACCTGATGATACGCCCATTTAAGCCAAGGCATAAGTGTCTCAAGATCTGAAGATTCTATAGTGGCTCCACCCCAAATACGCAATCCAGCCGGTGCATCACGGTAAGCGCCTATATCGTAAGCAACTTCTTCCTCCTCTAGTAATTTTACCACCTGTTTTACTTTGTCAGCCTCTAAATCAAGGGTCAAACAAATACTAGTATTTGATAAAGTTTCAGGCTCTTCGGCTAAAAAACTAATCCAGTCGTTATGTGCAACAAATTTCTTAATAACATCAAGGTTATTTTCTGACCTAGCAATAGATGCTTGAACACCCCCTATAGATTTAATCCAACTAAGGGCATCTAGGTAATCTGCCACACATAACATTGAAGGGGTGTTGATGGTTTCTCCTTTGAAAATACCATCAATTAGCTTACCGCCTTTGGTAAGTCGAAAAATTTTAGGCATAGGCCAAGGAGGGGTGTAGCTCTCCAGCCTTTGGACAGCACGAGGGCTCAGTATAAGCATGCCATGAGCTCCCTCACCACCTAAAACCTTTTGCCAGCTGTAGGTAACAATATCAAGTTTTTCCCATGGAAGACGCATAGCAAAAACAGCTGATGTTGCATCACAAATAGTTAGCCCGGTTCTATCGGATACAATCCAGTCGGCATGTGGAACCTTGACTCCAGAGGTGGTGCCATTCCAGGTGAAAACTATATCATGATCAGCATTAGCCTGAGAAAGATCAGGAAGTCGCCCATAATCAGCACCAAAATTATTAACATTTTCAAGTTTTAACTGTTTAATTATATCTGTAACCCAGCCTTGGCCAAACGATTCCCATGAGAAAACATCGACGTCTTTGGCGCCAAGTAAAGACCACATAGCCATTTCAAAAGCACCAGTATCTGAAGCTGGAACAACGCCAACGAGATAACCCTCAGGAAGCCCTAAAATCTCTGCTGTCTCAAGACAGGCTCGACTCAGAGCAGCCTTTCCCACTGCGGCTCGGTGAGAGCGACCGAGCGACGAAAGATCTAAATTATTTACATCATAGCCAGGTCTTTTGCTGCAAGGACCAGAAGAAAAATTAGGGTTGGCTGGTTTTTTTGTCGGTTTCATATTTTATTGCCTAGGAATGCGGGAAGTTTAAATATTCTTACAATGATAGCACTGAGGGCATCATTGCTATCATCTCGAACCAGGATGCAGGCATCCTTAATTATTTCATTCAGACCGCTCTTTATCGATTAAAAAAGTAGCGACTTTTAACATTTCGCTCGGGCTTCCTGCGCTGCGACCCGAAATACGATATTTTCCGTTAACCACAATTTCTGGGGTGCCTCTTAGGCGATATTGTGCTTGCTTCTTCTCTGCGAAATCTACAGCCATTTCTATAGTGCCTGAATTAAATATCTTGGAAAACTTCTCCAAAGTCACACCATGGGCTAAAAAAAGACTAGCTATTTCAGCCTCATTTTGTAATTTTTCTTTTTTTAAATTCATGGCGTCAAAAATAACATCATGCATCACATCAAAAATTTTCAAGGCCTGCGCTGTATAATAGGCTTTGGCATGCAGGCGCATCTCGGTCTGCCAAACCGCAGGAATGCTAACAAAATAAATATCTTCTAATTGAGCTTTTTGCCATGCCTCTAGTATTGGTTTAAAACTATAACAGTGCCCGCACCCGTACCAAAATAAATCTACCACTTCTATTTTTGAAGAGTCCCGAGTTAACACCGGCTCCGGTAAAATTTCATATTGAACACCAACCTGATAAGGATCTTCAGATGCTTGGCATAACAACGCAGCCGGGAATATCAAAGCAAGCAAGAAATTAGCTAGCGCACGAGCCATCACTTTATACCTCTATGGTCAATTATTTTAATCCAGCAATAAAATTGGCAACTGCATCAATTTCAACATCATTCATATGCTCGGCTACACCGCGCATAATTTTTGAGTCTCCATCATTAATTCTAGCATCTTTATGCTGAGGATCGTGGGCGCCAGTGCGCCAAGCTCTTAATTGCTTAGCCGTATACTGGGCATGCTGTCCGCCCAGCAACGGGTATCCGGCAGGGCTGTTACCCTGTCCAGCAGGAGAGTGGCATCCTGTACAAGCAGCAACACCAGTTTCAATATTGCCCCCTCGGTATATAGCCTCGCCTTTATCAAGATTATCTTCTTTAGCTCCAGATATCTGAATATTTTGCGAAGCATAGTAAGCAGCTATATCAGCTAAGTCCTGATCTGAAAAGGAGTCTAATATTCCGGTCATCGAAGCTATGTTGCGTCGGCCTGACTTCACATCTTTTAATTGTTTAGTAAGGTACTTTTCACCTTGCCCGGCCAATTTTGGAAAAGAAGCCACTGCGCTGTTACCATCAGAGCCATGGCAACCAGAACACATAGCTGTTTTTGGTTTACCCAAATCTGCATCACCAGCCGCAAAGCTCAAGGAAAAAGCTATCATGCAACCAAAAACCACAGAAACATTTAAAATCATTTTTTTCATTAGTTAATCCGCTCTCTGTATTCCGCTACAATGTATAATTCATGTTGTCTTCGTAAAAACTAAGGCATTATATACCAACTCTCCTTGGATCTTAATAGTGAAATCAAGATACCTGCAGGTCGCTTATGTCTAACAACCTTTTATTCAATAAAGCTGAGTTTTTGCTTAGTGCGCCTTCTATCAAGCAGGCTCCAGACGATACGGGAAAAGAGGTCGCTTTTGCAGGACGATCAAACGCTGGAAAATCAAGCGCCATTAACACTCTAACAAACAACAAAAAATTAGCTCGCACCAGCAAAACTCCAGGTCGAACACAGCTGCTCAATTTCTTTTCCTTAAGCGGAGACTGTCGTTTAGTGGATCTGCCAGGCTATGGATTTGCTAAAGTTCCCAAAGCAATAAAACAAGCATGGGACCGCAATCTTGCTGTCTATCTCCAAGAAAGACAATCCCTTAAAGGGTTAGTCATGTTAATGGATATTCGCCACCCGCTTCAGCCATACGACTGGCAGATGGTTCGATGGGCTTCAGCATCCAGCATGCCAATACATCTATTATTAACAAAATCAGACAAATTAAAAACAGGGCCCGCTAAAAGCACCCTGCTAAAAGTAAAGCAGGAGCTCGCAAAAGAGAGCTTGGTAGATCATCTCTCTTTGCAGACTTTTTCGTCTCTCAAAAAAGAGGGTCTTAGTGAACTCAATGAGCGCCTAGAAGTATGGCTAACATAATTTGATGGCATAAAAAAACCCAATCATCGGCGGTGACTGGGTTACGCTGTGAGAAGAAGTCTTTCTTGGGGGAAAGCAGAAATATCTATTGCGTACTTAGTTAGATACCTTTAAGCGTTAAAGTTCCGCAAAAAATAAATTATTTTAAAAATATCATCATTTAAGTTTTATTAATGCGCCTCATCCCAGTTATCTCCTTTGCCCAAATCAACTAATAGCGGAACACTTAGGTCTGCAACAGCGGACATGCGATTTCTCAGTCCATCAATTATCATATCAACTTCGGACTCCGGGACTTCTAAAACAAGCTCATCATGCACCTGCATAATCATTTTAGATCTTAATCCAGCAGCAGCCAACCAAGAATCTACATCTATCATCGCCAATTTTATAATGTCTGCAGCCGTCCCTTGCATAGGGGCATTTATTGCTGTCCGTTCTGCTGCCTGTCTTCTCATTCCATTACTCGAGTTAATTTCTGGCAAATACAGCCTGCGGCCAAACAAGGTTTCTACGCAACCTTTTTCAGCAGCGGTTCTGCGAGTATTGTCCATGTAATCCTTAACGCCCGGGTAGCGAGCAAAATACTTATCTATATATTCTTGGGCCTGATGTCGACCAATATGCAGCTGTCGTCCCAGACCAAAAGCTGACATGCCATATATTAAGCCAAAATTTATAGCTTTTGCGCTTCGTCGTTGGTCTGTGGTCACTTTATCCAAAGCTACGCCAAATACTTCAGCAGCTGTTGCTTGGTGGACATCTAGTCCTTGCAAAAATGCATCAGTTAAACCTTTGTCTCCAGACAAATGAGCCATTATTCGAAGCTCTATTTGAGAGTAATCTGCAGCTAATATTTGAGAGCCCGTGGGGGCAATGAATGCCTGACGAATTCTTCTTCCTTCTGCTGTCCGTATAGGGATATTTTGCAAATTGGGGTCTGATGATGACAGCCTGCCCGTCGCAGTGACAGCCTGATGATAAGAGGTATGAATACGTCCAGTAACAGGGCTGATCATCTTTGGTAGCTTGTCCGCATAAGTGGACTTTAGTTTAGATAAGGTTCGATGTTCTAATAATATTTTTGGCAATGGATAATCTAGCGCTAGTTCTGTCAGCACCTCCTCCTTTGTAGATGGCGCACCCTTCGCAGTTTTCTTTAAAATCGGAATATTAAGTTTTTCAAACAGAACTTCGCCCAACTGCTTTGGGGATGCCAAATTAAATTTTTCTCCCGCTAGCTGATACGCCTCTTTCTCTATTTCTTCAAGCCTAATCCCCAGCTCTTGACTCTGATCATTAAGCAGCTTGGCATCCACCAATGCTCCGTTTCTTTCCATACGAGAAAGTACTGGTATCAAAGGGATTTCGATTGCGTTAAACACATGCAATAGGCCTTCTTGCTTTTTCAACATGGGGAAAATAGCTTGATGTAAGCGCAAGGTAACATCTGCATCCTCTGCGGCATAAGGTGCCGCGGTTTCGATCGGCACCTGATTAAAGGTCAATTGACCTACACCTTTGCCCACAACATCTTCGAAGTGAATCGTCTTTTCTTCCAAATATTTTAAAGCCAGGCTGTCCATGTCATGGCGGCTTCCTATCGAACTGATCGCGTAAGATTCAAGCATGGTGTCAAACTTAATTCCCGACAAAGTAATCCCGTAATTCCCAAGAACGTTCATGTCATATTTGAGATTTTGGCCTACTTTAAAGGCGGAGGGATTCTCTAAAAGAGGCTTAATTTTCTGTAAAACTTGCTCTCGGTTCAGCTGCTCCGGAGCACCCAAGTAATCATGGGCCAAAGGAACATAAGCAGCCTCATAAGGCGTCACAGAAAATGATAGGCCAACGATTTTGGCCTGCATATAATCTAAGCTTGTTGTTTCCGTATCAAAAGAAAAATATTCCGCTAGCTTCATTTTTTCTAACCAGCTATCAAGCTGATCTTCCGAATAAATAATCTGGTAATTTTTTTCTTTAGGCTCAATAAGAGCTGTCGAGTTACCACGCTGTTCCTTATCAATTGCTAATTCGTTAGCCCATGTTTTGAGCTCTAGTTTATTGAACCAAAGCAGAAGCTTATCGTTGTCTGGCTCGACATTGACCAAGTCATCTAGTGTTTGCTCTAACTGGACATTTATTTTTATAGTTGCCAGCTTATATGAGAGATCTGCTAATTCTTTATGCTCTAGCATCTTGTCTGGTATATTTTTTGCGCCGCGAAATTCTAGGTCCGCTATTTTTTTAACATCCTTATAAATATCAGCAAACCCGCCAATGCCTTGTAATATCGCTAATGCTGTTTTTTCACCCACACCAGGGACCCCTGGTATGTTGTCTGACTTGTCGCCCACAAGCGCTAGATAATCAATAATTAATTCTGGAGGGATTCCAAACTTATCAACTACACCCTGTCTATCCATGTGCGTGTTGGTCATAGTGTTAATCAGACTGACGTATGGTCCGACCAGCTGGGCCATGTCTTTGTCGCCGGTAGAAATCACCACATTGCGTTGTTGAGAGGCTGCCTCTACCGCCAGTGTGCCTATAACATCGTCTGCTTCAACACCATCAATAATTAGCATAGGCAGGCCCATAGCTTCTATGATTTTATGAATGGGTTCAATTTGAAGGCGTAGATCGTCTGGCATAGGCGGCCTGTGTGACTTATATTCTACATAGAGGTCATCTCTGAAAGTTTTCCCTTTGGCATCAAAAATCACGACGATTGGACTATCCGGAAAATCTTTCATCATCCGGCGCATCATTGCAATCACACCCTTGACTGCACCAGTAGGATGCCCCGAAGATGTTACTAATGGCGGTAACGCATGAAATGCTCGATAAAGATAAGAAGATCCATCCACCAGAATTAGTGGTGCTTTATTTTTCATGAGCTGCTCGGCTGTGTCTAGAAATTTTATTCTACTCTAAACAGGTTAGAACTGTTGCAGAAAAATCATTGAAAAATTCTATATAGCTATCTTGCCCTAAAGAAACGTTACGGCCCATTACGTCTAGCTCTCTAGAGCTTAATTCGAATTTTTCAGCCAACTGATCTGCAATTTTATTATTTCTCTGAGGGTAAGTAAAAATACAAGTAGCATTAACACTTAATGTCTCGAGCCTGGCTCTGTGTCGCGCAGTAATCGAGACGCTCTCCATTACATCGATTATTCCTAGCTGGCGAAGCCCGTAATGCTCTATAAAATGCCCATATCCATCATGTTCAACTATAAAGCCTCTTTCTTTAACTTGTCTAAATTTTTCTTTTAGCTCTCCATCCATAGCCTTAAGCAACACAGAGAATATGTCGACATTTTGTTCGAAAACAGCCTTATATTCAGGATATCGATGACTCAAAATGCGCTTAAGCTCGCTTACTACCTGTAGACTATTTTCTGGATTTAACCATAAATGAGGATCCAAATTATATAGGTTGCTATCTTGTCCCTCTGCTACTAAAGAATGATAGTTTTTATGGTTATGCGTATCCTCTTGGTGCCCTAAAATGTTCGTTTCAGGCCACCGGATGTTATTTAATGTCGTTAGCTGAATGACGTTGGCTGATGGATAGTTTTCAACTGCCTTAGACAGATGGCTTTCAAGTCCTGGGCCGACCCAAACAAAAAAATCTGCACTTCTAATTGCTCTGATATCTGAAAATTTAAGCTTATAGTCATGGGGGGAGACATTGCCTGAGAGTAGCACTTCTACAGGAATCTCATCGCCTACAACTGCTTTGATTAGCATGGCGACAGGTTTGATTGAGGTCATTATGGTGGGGCCCGCTGAAGCCGCCAAAGGAATATATATTAGAGCAAAGAGAATGGTGCTAAAAAATTTAATCATCTTACTTTTTACCAAGAAATTAAGTTGTTATAATATACTATTATTTTTTTATAAACTGAAACTAATCGTACAAAATTTTTATTATAAAATATAAACATATTTTATAATAATGATATAAGATAACATCTTGTTATATAATATTCAGGAATTCAAACGTGCTAACATATTCTCGTCTTGCCTATCAATCTCATGATCATCAGCGGTGTGTGGAAACTGCGTTAGAAAAGGCTAGGGTGTTATGCGAGAAGCGTCATATCAGGCTAACTCCTATTCGAAAAGCTGTGCTTAAAACCATTTGGACAAGCCACCAACCATTAGGAGCTTATGATGTTGTAGACAATTTAGCTTTGAATTTGCATACGGGTAAGCGCATCAAAGCACCCACAGTATATCGCGCTATTGAATTTCTTCTTAATCTTGGACTTATTCATCGAATTGCCTCACTCAATGCTTATATTGGTCGCTCATTTCCCGAAAAAGAGCATAATGATTTTTTTCTTATCTGTCGAATATGCCGTGCAACTGCAGAATGCAACACTGAACAGATAGGTGATATTATTTTACATGCAGCGGAGCGGGTTGGCTTTCAGGTAGAGCTACAAGTAATTGAAGTAAATGGACTTTGTCCAAGGTGTCAGCAGGAGAAAGCATCATGACCCCTCCCCTCATCAAGCTTAATAGCATTAGCAAATATTTTAACGGCAACAAGGTTTTATCTTCAGTGGACCTAACTATCAACCAAGGACAAATTATTTCTCTCATTGGCCCAAACGGGGCCGGCAAAACCACTCTGGTCAAAATTGTACTGGGTCTTATACATACTGACGAGGGAGTAATTGCTCGTTCGCCTGACCTGCGCATAGGGTATATGCCGCAAAAGCTCCATATTGATCCCACCATGCCAATCACTCTTGAGAGGTTCTTAAATCTAACCGAAAAAAACAAGAAACTATGCGCTGATGTTTTAGACGACGTGGGGATCATTCAGCTCTTACGCTGCCCCCTGTCATCCTTATCGGGCGGGGAGATGCAAAGAGCCCTCTTGGCGCGGGCCATTCTTCACAAGCCAAATTTTTTAGTGCTCGATGAGCCTGTCCAGGGTGTTGATGTGGTGGGACAAGAGGCCCTATACAAGCTCATTAGCGAGCTACATGGCAGACTAAATTGCGCGGTGCTTATGGTTTCTCATGATCTCCACCTGGTGATGTCCTCAACCAACGAGGTGATCTGCTTAAATCAACATGTCTGTTGCCATGGCCACCCTGATCAGGTTAGCAGAAATCCAGCATTTATTGAGATTTTTGGAACCAAAACGACCGCATACAAAACATACACTCATCACCATGATCACCAGCATGGTCTACACGGGGAAGTAAAACAATCCAGTATGTCAGAACAATATGTGCCTGGGTGCAGCCATGATTGATGTTCTTCTTTATGCGTTTCTAGCCGGCGTAGGGGTTGCTATTGTTACTGGGCCACTTGGAGCGTTTATTGTCTGGCGACGCATGGCTTATTTTGGTGATACATTGGCCCACTCTTCATTACTAGGGGTCGCACTTGGCCTGCTGCTTGCGGTCAATCCTACTATATCTGTAATTGTCACCTGCCTAATATTTGCATTGGTGCTGGTCGTCTTGCAGCAACAAAAAAATCTTGCTTCTGACACCTTGCTAGGAATTATTTCTCATACCTCTTTAGCTATTGGGTTAATCGCAATAGCACTAATGCCAGACATAAGGGTTGATCTTTTGAGCCTACTGTTTGGAGATTTATTAACAGTTAATGCAAGTGACGTGATTACCATATATATGGTCAGCGCTATTGCAATGTTTTTACTGCTCAAGCTGTGGAACCCATTATTAGCTATCACTATTGATGAAGAGCTAGCGCAAGTTGAAGGAATACGCTTCAAGACAGTACGAACAGCCTTCATGCTTATCATTGCTTTAGAGATTGCAGTCGCCATGAAGGTAGTAGGGGTGCTGTTAATTACTGCCTTGCTCATCATACCTGCAGCTACAGCAAGGAATTTTTCTAAGACACCCGAACAAATGGCTTTTTTGGCCAGCCTAGTGGGTTGCTTAGCAGTGATTTTAGGCTTAGCCAGCTCATGGTATATAGACACGCCTGCAGGACCATCTATAGTCCTTAGCGCAGGCCTTCTATTTTTAATCTCTCTCTTTAAGAAAAGCAAATAGGCCTGTCGCTACTAGTCCAGCGTTGCCATTATCGACTTCAAGGAAACTTGCATTTTATCTACATTAAATGGTGGTCTGAAGAA
>JBLIIR010000036.1:0-13027 GCA_047635255.1 Porticoccus sp.
AAATCTCCTGGCAAATGCCAAGGTATGGTGTTATTTAGGCCTATAGTTCGATTATTGGCCATAGCTACAATTAGAGAGAGTCTCATTTTATTTTTCATTACACTGCCACTGGTGCTGGTATTGCAGGACAAGGCTCGTAATTTTCTAGCTTAAAATCTTCATATGTAAAATTAAACAAACTTGTTACTGATGAATTCACAGCTATATTGGGCATAGGTCGAGGAACACGACTGAGTTGTTTTTCCACCTGCTCCAAATGATTAACATACAAGTGTGCATCTCCAAATGTGTGCACAAAATCTCCAGGTTGCAAGCCTGTAACCTGAGCAATCATCAACATCAGCAACGCATAAGATGCAATATTAAAAGGCACCCCTAAAAAAACATCGGCGCTGCGCTGATAGAGCTGACAAGATAGTCGTCCCTCTGCTACATAAAATTGAAACAAAGTGTGGCAGGGCGGCAATCCAGACTTGGTCATAACTGGAATATCTCTGGGATTCCAAGCTGAGACAATTAGCCGTCTAGAATCAGGATTTTTTTGAATATCTGAAACAACTCCAGCGAGTTGATCGACTCCTTCAAAGTTTCTCCATTGGCGTCCATAAACGGGGCCCAGATCACCATATTTTTGAGAAAATGCATCATCTTCTTTTATGCGAACCACAAAATGAGCCATCTCTTCCCGCCATGCTTTTGAGTACATAGGGAAAGCTTGCTCTTGTTTTGTCTCCCTTAGCCAATTTTGAAATGGCCAGTCATTCCAAATATTTACCCCATTTTCTACTAAATATTTGATATTAGTATCACCTTGAATAAACCAAAGCAATTCATGGATAATTGATTTAAGATGAACTTTTTTAGTAGTAACCAGAGGGAAGCCTTCACTGAGATCAAATCGCATTTGATGGCCAAAAATACTAAGTGTTCCGGTGCCTGTTCGGTCGTTTTTTCGAACTCCGTTGTCCTTTATGTGTCGAACTAAATCAAGGTATTGCTTCATTTTATTCTTGGCCTCTTTTATCAACCAATTTCCTATTAAAGTTAGCGCTAGAATAAGCACATATAATAAGTGTTATACCGATGCATATCATAGGCAAACTCAATAACTGGCCTCTTGTCATCCACCCAAATAAGTCAAAACCAATAGCAATGTCTGGCTCTCGAAACCACTCAACAATAAATCTAAAGCTACCGTAGAGCGACAAGAATAAGCCCCCTAAGGCGCCCCTCGGTCGCGGTTTTCGTGAGACTGCAATCAACACAATATAAAGCAGCAGGCCTTCCAAAAAACACTCATAGAGCTGAGAAGGATGCCTTAGTAGCTGGTCAGGGTCATTGGGGAATATCATTCCTACCCACGAATCAGTTGGTCTACCCCAAAGCTCCTGACCCATAAAATTACCTATACGGCCTAAACCGAGACCTATCGGGACCAAGGGTGCCACGAAATCACCTAAAGCCAAAAAAGACTTATTTATTTTTCGGCTATACCACCAAAGTGCCACCAGAACACCCAGTAATCCGCCATGAAAAGACATGCCTCCCTCCCAGATACGCAACAACCATAGAGGATCCAGAAGCCATTGTTCAAAATTATAAAGCACCACGTAACCAAAACGACCACCAAATATTACCCCAAAGGCACTACAAATAATTAGATCTTCTATTTGATTTTTGCGTATGGGCGACCAATTCGATTGGCTACGAAAAAGTGCAATTCTCCAAGCCACAAAAAAACCAAGCAAGTACATTAACCCATACCAATGGATTTTTAGGGGCCCAAGGGAAAAAATAATAGGATCAATTTCTGGATAAATGAGCATGCAACAACTTTAGCTAAGGATAGTTTCAGTGATAATACTACTGTTATCTATCTTGGGTAAAATTCAATGACTTCTTATAACCAACCTATTTAATCATGAAGCTAGCAATAGCAATAATCAATGCAAATATTAACGATTAAAAAATCCTGAAACTTCAGGCTTATTAAGCGCTTGCTCCATATAATTTCTGACAGATTGAGCATCTGGCATTAAGGATACATCTTCAAGCAACTGCTTCGCTTCCACTAAGCTCACTTGACGTAAGATAGCTTTGACTTTCAATAGGCTGGTGGCGCTCATAGAAAGCACACTGAAACCTGCGGCCATCAACAGTACAGCCCCAACTGGGTCACCTGCCATCTCTCCACAAACACTAATGGGAGTGCGCTCATCCTTGGCTCCACTGGCAATAGTTCTAAGCGCCCTCAAGACAGCGGGGTGACAAAAATCATACAGATCGGCAACTCTTGAGTTATTTCGATCAACTGCTAACAGATATTGAGTTAGATCATTAGTGCCAACAGAGAGAAAATCAACTTTACGGGCAAACTCATGAATTTGGTAAACTGCTGCCGGTACCTCAATCATTATGCCTATATGAGGCCTTTGAATCTCATACCCCTCCTCTTGTGTAAGCTCACTATAAACTTGATTAATTAGCACCAAAGAGCTGTCTAACTCAGGCATGCTGGCTATCATAGGCAACAATATGCTGAGATTGTTTAGCCCCAGACTAGCCTTCATCATGGCCCTAAGTTGCACCAAAAAAATTTCTGGGTGATCAAGGCAAACTCTGATGCCTCGCCAACCAAGGAATGGATTTTCCTCTTCAATGGGAAAATAAGATAAACCCTTATCGCCCCCAATATCTAAAGTTCTCATGGTGACGGGCCTGGGGGAGAACATCTCTAATTGCTCACGATAAGATTTACGCTGCTCTTCTTCAGATGGAAAGCGGTCCAGCATTAGGAATGGGATTTCACTTCGATAAAGCCCTACACCCTCAGCGCCTCGATCGAGCGACAACATTGAATCAATGCGCAAGCCAGTATTTACCCATAAAGAAACTTTATATCCATCAGAGGTTTCGCAGGGTTGATCTGAAAATTTTTCAAGATCGGCCGCTAATAGTTTTTCTTCAAGGACTTGGTTCTCATAGGTTTTACGCAATGAAGTATTTGGGTAAACAATAACATGTCCATTGTGACCATCAACTATAACTTCTTCACCGTCCAAGCTCCCCCAAGGCAGATCGATGGCGCCCATAACCGTAGGAATACCGATAGCTCGACCAAGAATTGCCAAATGAGAATTACGGGAGCCTTTAACAGAGGCGATAGCAACAATTTTTTCTAGCGGAACACTAGCAAAAGAAGCAGCTGATAGCTCCTCGCCTACGAGGACAATATTATCCGGAAATACTGTACGTTTAGCTTCAGTCTCTTGAAGATAACTTAGCACCCTTCTCCCCAAGTCTTCTAGATCAGAAGCCCTCTCTCGTAAGTACGAATCGGTCATACTTTTAAACATATTAATGTGACTTAATATAACTTGAGTCCATGCACTTTGTGCGCTAAGACCATCTTCGTTAATAAGCACAATAGCTTCTCCACCCAAAGCCTGATCATCTAGCATGCACACATAGGCATCGAACAAGGCTCGCTCTTGATCGCTTAATATTCCCACCATACTTTTATCTAGGGCGCGCATATCACTTTTAACCAGACTCATCGCCTTTCGAAATAAAACAAGCTCTGTGTCAATATCTATCGCTTGTCTTGAAGGAATAGCCTTTAAGTCAGTATGAGAATGCATTGCTATCACAGTGCCTATAGCAATTCCTGGGGCGCTTGCTACGCCAGAATAAATATGTTCATTGGTGGGTATATCTTGAGGATTAAGCGTCCGATTCAGCTCACCTGTAGCATTAGCATGAGCAATAATGCCAGACAGTTGGGCGGCAATTGTCACAAGAAAAGACTCTTCACTCTCATCATAGCGGCGAGTCTCCTTATCCTGTACGACCAGCACACCAAGAACTGCTCGCTGGTGAATAATTGGTGAGCCTAAAAAGGAGTGAAATAACTGCTCATCTGTTTCGGGGAGAAAAGCAAATCTAGGATGCGCGGAAGCTTCTTCAAGATTAATTGGCTCTGCGCGCGAAGCTACCAAGCCGATAAGTCCTGTGCCAGAAGGTAAGAAAACTGAACCAACAGCGCCTGGATTAAGGCCATCACTTGCCATAAGGGCATAGTTATCGTCTTTGTTGTTATAGAGATACACAGAGCACACTGATGTATCCATAGTATTTTTAACTTGGCGTACAATGACACTGAGAACTTCATCAAAGTTTTTAGCTGAATTAGCTTCTTGTACAATTTTTCTTAGTGATTCGAGAATAGACATATTTACCCTATCACCCTCGGGTAAGATTCAACCTTTTGTTCAAGACTGCACTGTAGTGGTGAAAATTCTTTCAGCACTTTACGATAAACATTCCTTTTAAATTCGACAATTTGATTAACAGGGTACCAATAATTTACCCAAGCCCACTTATCAAATTCAGGATGTGAGGTCTGATCTAAAGATATCTTATTTTCGTTGCTTAAAAGCTGAAGCAGAAACCATTTTTGTTTTTGTCCAACAAAATAGGGGTTTGAATTCTTTCGCTGCATACTCTGAGGCAGGCGATAGCGGAGCCACTCTTTAGTGCAAGCAAGAATATCGACATCCTGGGCCTCAAGACCAACTTCCTCAAAAAGCTCGCGATAAAGTGCAGCCTCTAGAGGTTCATCAGCATCAATACCGCCCTGAGGAAACTGCCAAGCATCATGGCCAATACGCTTAGCCCAAAGCAACCTGCCCATACCATCAGAAACTATAATGCCAACATTTGGACGAAATCCGTCTTTATCAACCACAATAACACTCTCAACCAGAAATATTTCGAACATACAGCATTCTAAATAGCTGGTTTTTTTGATTAGTTAAACATTCCTATAATTATATAATTTACATGAAATATCATGTTGAGGACAGTTCTATCTCTCGTTAAGCTATACTGCGCATACTAACTTCATGGACCCCGTCATGCCCTTAGCCTTATTTGATCTAGACAACACTCTCATTGCCGGTGACAGCGATTACAGCTGGGGGGAGTTCTTAACAACAAAAAAAATTGTAGATTCCGCTTACTTCAAAAGTAAAAATGATCAATTTTATAGAGATTATCAGGCTGGGAAATTAGACATCTTGGCGTATCTGACGTTCTCATTAGCTCCATTATCTGGCCTAGCTCGCTCCGAGCTCGATACTCTACATAAAGAATTTATGCAAAAAATCATTGAACCCATGTGGCTTCCTAAAGCAGAAGAGTTATTAACAACACACCGAGACAAAGAAGATACATTAATGGTAGTTACTTCAACAAATCGATTTATTGTAGCGCCTATATGTAAAAAATTAGGTATTGAACATTTAATTGCTACTGAACTTGAAGAATCTGACAACAAATTTACCGGCCAAGTATCCGGAATACCGAGCTTCCAAGAAGGTAAAGTTAAGCGCCTAAATAACTGGCTCAATACATCGAACCTTAGTCTTGAAGGAAGCAGTTTCTATAGTGATTCAATTAATGACTTGCCTCTACTAGAGATTGTAAGCCATCCTGTAGCAGTAGATCCTTGCCCCAAGCTAAAAGAGGAGGCCACTCGTCGTGGCTGGAAAACTATCAGTTTACGAGACTGACCTTAAACTAAAACTTAATAAATTATAGAGCGAGAAATTAAGGGCATTCTATATCGTGACTAACTATTCTGCTCATAACCCTAAAATACAAGATGCGTGTTTTAGTTTGTTGCTAAATAAAGCCAAAGCAGTCCCTGGCTCTCGACTAATTATTGCCGATGAGAACGTAAGAGAATCCAATTTACAATTTTTGTCTTGCAGCCAAATAACTATTGTAACCAATCGCTATGACATCTTCGAGCACGCAAAATCCCTCAAAATTAACATTTTTTTCAGTGATTTTGATTTTTCAGATTTTCCTGATAATAGTTTTAGCCAAGTGCTGTTTCGTGTATCCAAAGAAAAAGCCTTAACTCACTACATTATTAAAAGTGCTTATCGATTGCTTGCGGATAATGGCGAACTACTAATGAGTGGAGAGAAAAGTGATGGTATTAAGACCTATGGCGCAAAAGCAGCACAATATTTTGGGACATCAGCACAAATCAACAAAAAGGGTATGGCTTATTTGTCAATCACTCAACGGCTAGAGGCGGAAAAAAATCAACTCGCAAGACATACAATTGAAGACAAAGACTATGCCCATCTGACGAAATGTGTTCCTTTCGCTGACCAAATGCTGGCTAGTAAGCCAGGCTTGTTTGGATGGAGGAAAATAGACGAGGGTAGCGCTTTTTTGGGCGATTTTTTTCCAGAATTTCTAAGTTTTTTCAACAAAGAGCCTGCCAATATTTTGGATCTTGGTTGCGGCTATGGTTATCTTTCAATAAGAGCTAGCCAGCACACTAAGGCAAAAATTGTCGCTACCGATAATAATGCTGCTGCAATAATAGCCTGTTCAAAAAATTTTTCTACGCTAGCACTTAATGGTGAAGTAGTGGCTAGCAATTGCGCCGATAATATTGGTCAATTATTTGATGCAATAATATGTAATCCGCCATTCCATAAAGGCTTTAAAACTGATAGCGAACTTACTCGGCAATTTGTTGCTAGCAGCTACAAGCGCCTAAAGCCAAGAGGAATGGCGCTGTTCGTCGTTAATCGATTTGTTCCATTGGAAGATTATGCTGAAAAATTTTTTAAAATAAAGTTGGTGGCTGAAACTACAAGTTTCAAATTGCTGCTACTTACAAAATAACGACGCTCATCGTATAGCAAATTTACTGCTAACTTCCTTGTATTCTCAAAAAATTTTGCGCTCATAACGCCGCAAAATATAGGTTATTCTTGAATAATTTTTGCACGAACCAAAACCAAGAGTTGGTTTAAATTTTTCTTTGTCAATTTGTTGTCAGATGCTAGCGGTAACCCCCTCGAGGCTACTTGTTCCGCGAGGGAAAACTGCCCTAAAGAAAAATAATTTGATGCCATGACAAGATAAATTTCAGCTTCTGAATGGTTAATACGCATTGCTCTTTCTGCTACGGTATTAGATCGATCATGTTGTCTTTCACGATTGTATCGCCAAGCATCCTCAAGCAATTTGATCACTGCATTCTTTGATGCAGGGTCTGTGATAGGACTATTTGGAGTAATGGCCTGATCTGATGAGGGAGGCCGGCCTCCCGATGACGTGACTGGCGTACATGCTGCCACCAAAAAAAAGCTAAGCGTGCAAATAACTACATACTGCAATCCAGCCTTCATATTCTTACCATCCAGCAGTCAATAAATTAAGTTCTTACCAATCGAAATTTCGGCTAAACCAATCTAAAATGCCTGTATCATTTCTCGATGCACAGCTTTCTCTTTTATCTGGCTCGCTGCCCGCGATGAATGGCAGGTATCTTGGTTTATGGCAGCCATTCTGGCTCGAGCTGACCCAATAATAACTTACACCATCAGGTTTTTGAAAAACTAAAGATCGATTTTCGAGTTCAACCATGATATCTATCCAGAGCCTTAGTGCACCAGAACCTCCGGTAAGAGGAGTTTTTCCATTATCATCCCGACCCATCCACACCACACTTAAGTAATTGCCACTAAACCCAGCAAACCAGCTATCTCTCTGATCATTAGTGGTGCCAGTTTTTCCGGCCAATAACAGGTTTTCCGGCAATCTTTGGTAGGCACTTTTTCCGGTGCCTTCTCGTAAAACCACCTGAAGTCCGTAATTAATTAGGTGCATAACTCTAGCATCAAATCGCTGCTCGGCCTCAAAACGATACCTCTTCAGTGGAATATTTTCAGCGGTAAACACACTGCTAATTGCACGAAGTGGTGAGTAAAACCCGTTTGCTGCAATCGTATGATATATCTGCGCTAACTCTATCGGTGACATTTCAATTGACCCCAACAGCAAAGAAGGGAACCTCGGCAATGGTCTCGAATACCCCAGTCTTTTAATGCTATCTATGACTGCAGGCAAACCAACATTCATGCCAAGTCTAGCTGTAGCTTGATTGTAAGAATATCCCAATCCTTTATACAAAGGTATCAGACCATGGCTCTTCCTCCCAAAATTACGTGGCTGCCAAATATCGCCATTTTCCATACTCACAGAAATTGAGGTATCTTCGATTTTGCTGTTTAAGGTATAAGATTCAGGATTTTCTAGGGCTGCTAAATAAACTGCAGGCTTAATAGTTGATCCCACGGGACGTCTTGCATCCAAGGCACGATTAAAGCCATCAAAGCCTGGTTTCCTGTCTCCTGCAACAGCCACCACTTCCCCTGAACCTACACGCACAATCACAGAAGCACTTTGCAATTTTCCTGTTTCAATACCATAACCTGATTCTAAGTTTTCAATTCTTTTTGCTATCCTGTCTTCAACTTTACGCTGGATCTGGGGATCAAAATTGGTAAATATGCGAAGTCCGGCTGTTTGTAGATCTGATTGCTTATACGTCTGACGCAACTGGCGTTTTACTAGAGTTAAATAAGACGGATACTTCAAGTGACCCCGACCAGACATAGGGGAGATGATCGCCAGTGGTTTTTCTTTAGCTGTCGTTGCATCGACTCTACTTATAGCGCCCGCCAGGCTCATTGCGTCGAGAACCAGGTTTCGCCTATTTAAAGCACGTTCAGGATGGCGCCAAGGATTATAAAATGATGCCCCCTTAACAAGCCCAGCAAGTAAGGCTGTCTGGTGTAACTGCAGCTCTTCAACCGGCTGATTAAAGTAATGGTTGCTTGCCATTCCAAAGCCATGAATAGCTCTGTCTCCAGACTGGCCTAAGTACACTTCATTGATATATGTCTCAAGAATTTCCTGCTTAGTGAAATGGATTTCCAGCAATACTGCCATTATTGCTTCTAGTGCTTTTCGAGATAACGTTCGTTTTTCATTAAGGTAAAAATTTTTAACCAGTTGCTGTGTAATAGTACTTCCACCTTGGACAATTTTTCCCTCTGTTATATTGGCAAGAAAAGCACGCGTTATTCCTCTAAAAGAAACTCCCTGATGTCGATAAAAATCCTGATCCTCCATTGCAATTAATGCTGCTGCTAATGTCGGAGGAACCTTATTAAGCTTCACCAGCTGACGATCTTCTTTGCGGGATGGGTAAATGCCCCCTATGATCAGAGGCTCTAATCTTGTTATCGCTATAACTCTGCCATGACTGTCTTTTAGACCAGATATCTTGTCTTCAGAAAATATGGCCATCATCAATTTGGGGGGCTCTGTTTCATCCCAAAACTCAAAACCACGAGAGAAAAATTCCACCGACTGCTCAGATACACTAAATTGACCTGGGGTTTTAGCTGCATCAACCTTCTTATAGCCTAGCTCTTTTAGCTCCCACTCAAGCAGCTGTCGACTCAAAGACAGCCCCTGATATAACTCTAAAGGTCGACTGTACACATGGGAGGGTAATGACCACTTTTTACCGGCAAATTTTTTATAGACAAACACGTCCACTATCACCAAAAATATAGTGGTGGCGACAAGAATAAAAATAATCATTCGCCAAATCCAAGCCAATCGAGAATTATCTTTATTGTTTATTTTACTTTTGCTTCGGTCTTTCTTTACTATTCCTTGAACCAAAGATATCCCTCTGCATTTAAAAAAACATTTTCTAAAAATTCCCACTGGTCAGCAAATGGGCGCTAAATCTGCTGCTTTAGAAACAGCAGACCTTTATTTACAATTAGGACTTCCACTATTAGCCTGCAAGACAGATAATGCTGCCCTATTCTACAACAACAAATATTCTACACATATGCCCAAATACAATATTTATGGCATCGGCGCAGCGCTGGTGGACACTGAAATAGAAGTCACTGACTCAGACTTAAAGTATCTAGAGATAGGAAAAGGTTTAATGACTCTTGTGGATGAAGATCGTCAACAAGAAATTATACATCATTTGCAAAACCAACTGTCCATCTCTAAGCGCGCTAGTGGCGGATCAGCCGCCAACACCGTCATTGCGCTCAGCGCTTTTGGCGGAAAAGCCTTTTATTCCTGCAGGGTAGCTAATGATGCGGATGGGAAGTTCTATCTTCGTGATCTAGACAATGCCGGAGTTGAATTTAACTCCAATAGCGCCTCAACGGGTGGTCTTACAGGGAAATGCCTGGTCTTGATTACTCCAGACGCTGAACGCTCTATGAATACATACCTCGGTGTAAGTGAAAATTTCTCGATTGAGAATCTTGATGCAGAAGCAATTAGACAATCTGAATACTTGTACATTGAAGGCTATCTCGTCTCATCAGATACTGGGCGCAAAGCAGCTATTCGAGCTCGAGAAATTGCAGAAAAGTGTGGTATCAAAACTGCGCTCACCTTATCAGATCCAGCAATGGTAACTTTCTTTAAGTCTGAACTAAAAGAAATACTCGGCAAAAAAATAGACCTTCTTTTTTGCAATGAAGCAGAAGCCATCAGCTGGACAGAAGGCAGCAACCTAGAGCATGCTTTAGAACTGCTTAAACAATCTGCAGCGGCCTATGTTCTGACCATGGGGGATAAAGGGGCAATAGTGTTCGATGGTGAAAATCAACACTTAATTGAGGCTCATCCCACAATCGCTATCAATACAAACGGAGCAGGAGACATGTTCGCCGGTGCTTTTTTGTATGGTATTACACATGGGCATGGCTACAAAAAATCTGGAAATTTTGCCGCCTTGGCAGCAGCACATGTAGTAAGCCAGGCTGGACCTAGACTAAACCCAGAGCAATACCCCAAAATATTAGCTTCGCTATAAAATTTAGGGCCTTAAGCTCAGACTTTTGATCGAAAGATATGAAAAAGTAGTATCAACCGCCATGCTTAATGATGATGTTTGTTGTGAAAAATACTTCTTACTTTTGCATCAAAGGACAACTCTGGACATCTATCAAAAATAAGAGTGACTCTATGCTGCTCATCTTCGTCTAGTTCACGCTTTAATCCAAATAACATTAAATGGTAGCCGCCAGACTCAAAAGAAACCGTCTTTCCAGGCGCTAACTCTACCCACTCAACAGGTCGCATAGACATAATACCATTCTGATAAGAATTCTTATGAATTTCGATTCTGTCAGCAATATCTGTAGACGCACCTATTACTCGGCATGCCCTATCTGTAAAATTCTGCAGTATCATGAATGCTGCTGTTACCTTTTGTCCTGGCGGTATTTTGCGAATATACCCATCGCTAACTGTTAGCTGACCGGCTCCATCATGAACACCTCCATGTGAGTGAGCATGGTGGTCGCCCATATCATCTTGTTTGGATGCGTTTATCGCCTGGGAAGATGCAGCGAACACTAATATTAAGAAAATACCCAAATATCTACCCGAAAAAAAGATTTTCATTACTTTTTTAAAACCCCTTAAAAATATAAATTTGTCCAAAAAAACAAGTAAACCATAACTGAGAATTGTAGAATATCCTACTGAACTCTTTTTTTTAAGCCCGAACCCAATTTTAATGAGTGATCAAATGATAAAAAAAATTCTACACTTTTTGTTCTTTTGCTTGCTGCTTGCGGCAAATGCTGCGATCGCCAATTTTGAAGAAAATATCGCTACTAGCGAGGCTCCATATAGCCAGCCCTCTATCGTTCAAAATACTAATTTTTTGCCTGTGGCAAATGCCTTTCAGCTCACCGCAGCAACTCAAGGCAAACATCTTACTTTAAGCTGGGATATAGCCTCAGGCTACTATCTTTATCGAGATCGTTTTAATTTTTTTAGTGTGGACCATAGACCACTAAATATCAGACCACATTATGAAGCTGGGCAGTCCATTTACGATGACTACTATAAGAAAAATCTGGAAGTGTACTATCATCAAACCAAAATTCTTATTCCCCTAAAAGATCTTCCACAAAAAATTGTCATTGAATCACAGGGGTGCGCTGATGCTGGGCTCTGTTACCCCCCCAGACGTCAAACCATTTTTCTAGATAGTGATAAACCGATACCCCTGATTATAGAAGCAGCCCCGCAAAAATTTTCAACTAGCAATGAGGTAGCGCAGAATCAGTTGAGTGCCCTGCCCTTTATGCTGGTGCTGGCCTTTTTTGGCGGGCTAATCCTTAATCTTATGCCCTGCGTGTTTCCAATCCTTTCCATTAAAGCAATGAGCTTGTCCAATCTAAGCACGAACCCTAACGGTAAATATTTACATGGATTGGCCTACACTGCAGGCATCATACTAAGCTTTATAGCTATTGGAGCGCTTCTGATAATTTTGCGTAGTGCGGGCGCAGGTATAGGCTGGGGGTTTCAGTTGCAATCCCCAGTTTTTATTGGACTCTTAATCTATTTATTTGTGCTCATGGGTCTCAATTTTTCTGGGTGGCTAACACTAGAGAGAGCGCCAATGAGTTGGGGTCAAAAAACAACTGAAGGAAACAATCTAATTTCTTCATTTATGACTGGGTTACTTGCTACATTGGTCGCCAGCCCGTGTACTGCGCCTTTCATGGGTACTGCTTTGGGCTTTGCGCTAACACAGCCGATCTGGACTGCACTAAGCACCTTTATTTTTTTAGGTCTCGGCATGGCTTTTCCCATACTTCTTATCACCTGCCTGCCTAGCCTATCCAAAAAACTCCCTAGCCCTGGAGCATGGATGGATCACTTTAAACAATTTCTAGCATTTCCATTATATTTGACAGCCGTCTGGTTGCTTTGGGTTCTTGGCAGGCAAACTAATAGCGACACACTGTCTGCAGTGGTGTGTGGCGTTGTTCTTATGTTGTTTGCAATTTGGCTTTTGAAAATTTACAGGACCCGAATAATTGGTTTGGTGGCAATAGCGGCGTTTCTTTCCGCTTTTCTTTTGCTGTTTTGGGGTAAGCAAGATATGAGCCCCCAGAATGACACATGGAGGCCTTACTCAGCCGATGCATTGAGCGTGCTACTTAAAAATCAAAATGCAGTTTTTGTTAATTTATCAGCAGACTGGTGCATCACCTGTCTGGTTAACGAAAAGTTGGTGCTAAACTCAAAAAGTTTTTTAGCTAGCCTGGAGTCCCAAAACGTTACCTACATGAGAGGGGAC
>JBLIIR010000037.1:0-12436 GCA_047635255.1 Porticoccus sp.
CAAGAAGTTATGTCTAAAGATTTTTTTTCTATAAACATTATCCTGAATCGCGGCCATGCTGTGGAAGAAATCTATACGACTGATTTATCTTATGATTATATTAAGATCAATGCAGAATATCGTAGCTAATGCTTAAAATTTACGTGGTTGCAGCAGTTATTTGGGCTAAGAATAAACAAATACTTGTTACGAAAAGGTCTAAAAATAAACCTCAGGGAGGTTTTTGGGAGTTTCCTGGCGGCAAGATAGAAAGAGACGAGACACCGACTGAGGCGTTATACCGAGAACTAAAGGAGGAGCTGGCTATTTCTGTTCTTGAAATGAAGCCTTTCATGAAGCTTGAGCATGAATACCCAGAGCGCTCTATTATTTTAGATGTATGGATAGTGGAAAAATTTACTGGCAACGCTAGAGGAAATGAAGGACAAACTATTGCCTGGGTTTCTGTTGATCAATTGAATCAGTACCAGTTTCCTGAGGCAAATAGGCTGATTGTAGATAAACTCCAGACATTTTTACCCTGCTAGTGATGAGTCGTGTCATCCCTGTCAGTTATGCCTAGCTCTTCAAGCTCCTGTATGGCCGGATTCCCTGGAATACTGAAACCTTCCGAAGCCCATTCACCAAGATCGATTTGCTTGCAGCGCGTTGAGCAAAAAGGCCTATAGGGTGACTCTTCGTCCCAAATAACTTGAATTTTGCATGTAGGGCAGTCGACGCAGGTAATTTTTTTATTGCTGCTTAATTCTTTCATACTGCCATTTTTCCTTCCCCACTATTTTTTATTGAACATTTTTTGTGTTGCTAGGGTCAAATAAAGCTCATGGAGCCCATCTATTTTTATTTTGAGCGCCTTAATATCGCTAGTATTGTCAACAATGTCATTAGCAAATGCTAGTCTTTCTGAGCGCTGCATTTGAGAGCTAATGATTGACTTCACAGTATTTTTTTCGCCGCCATCACGCTTTGAGGTACGTTGAACTTGCAGGCTTTCTGGCACATCTATGATTAGGATTCTATCTGTTAGTTTGTGTTGGTCTGTCTCTACTAGTAGTGGTGACTCGAGCACTGTGTACGAGCTAGCAGAGAGTGCAAGAAGATTAATGATCTCTTTCCGAATGGGGGGATGCAAAAGAGTTTCCAGCCATACCTTTTTTTCTGGAGCCTCAAATATTTCTTTACGTATAAATGCTCGGTCCAGGCCGCCGTCTAGAAGTAGACTTTTTTTACCAAAATAGTCGGCGATTTTGATATGGAATATGGAGTCTTTCTTTGCTATTTTTCGCGCCACAATATCTGCGTTGACTACCTCTATACCTAGCTGCTTGAAGTAGTTTCCTGCGGTACTTTTACCGCTACCAATGCCCCCTGTGAGTCCAACAAAAAAACTCATTATATTAACCTCATAGAAAAATCTATGGCTTGACAGTTTTTAGTTAAACTCCCGGATGAAAGATAGTCTATGCCGGGTATAGCTTTTTGGGTAATATTGACTGTGTCTATATTCCCCGAGACTTCCAGCTTGATTTTTCCTGCATTCATGGTAATTGCTTGCTTGATCATACTAGGATCAAAATTATCTAGCATTGCTATATCTACGTTTGCCGTTAAGGCTTCTTGAAGTTCCGAAATAGTTTCTACCTCTACCTCTATTGACCTTTCCGGAGAAATCTCTCTAGCTTTTAGAACGGCAGATTTTATTCCGCCGCAGGCGGTTATATGATTTTCTTTGATCAAAAAGGCGTCATACAGCCCCATACGGTGATTTTGGCAACCACCAACGACCACAGCATATTTTTGCGCTAGCCTCAAGCCAGGTATTGTTTTGCGAGTATCAAGAATCGTTACACCAACTTCTGATATTAATTTGGCATACTCTCGAGCAGTGGTAGCTGTGCCTGATAAGGTTTGGAGGAAATTAAGAGCCGCCCTTTCTCCTGTTAGTATACTGCGAGCAGAGCCTTTGAGCCTGCATACAATTTGTTCTGGCTCCAGCAATTCTCCATCCTCAGCAAGCCATTCTATTTTTATATGAGAATCTAGTTGGCGGAATACTTCGTTGAACCATGCTTGACCGCAAAGAACAGCTGGCTCTCTAGTAACAACGAAGGCATTAGACATGGCGCTACTTGGAATTAGCTGAGCCGTAATATCGCCGTCACCAATATCTTCGATTAAGGATCTAGCAACACTAATTTTAATGTCTTCCGTGAGTTTTTTGTTATTCAGCATATCAAAAATATTTCATCCATTTTTATAGATATTGTATCAGTACAACTGCTGTATTAAAGACCCCATAGGATCCATATTAGCAATATGACGGAGCATGTTTTATATTGTTTTTATTTAATGCAAAATTGCATGTATATTTTTTTCAAAAAGTCTTTTATTGTTAGTCACTTATAGTATGTAGGTAGTGAATTTTAAAATCTCAAGATCGATTAATTTCTGGACAATCGCTAATGATCAATTCTAATGGCTGGCATACTGGAGCGCGACCTGAACCATCGCCAAATTGCAGTGATCGTCCAAATGGAGTAAAAGTCTCTCTTTTGGTTGTTCACAATATTAGCTTGCCGCCAGGTCAGTTTGATAGTAATTATGTCTGTGATTTTTTCTTAAACAGTTTGGACGTGAGTATAGATCCATATTTTAAGAAAATCTCTAATCTGCATGTTTCCCCCCACTTGCTGATTGATCGTAAAGGCGAATTGATACAATTTGTAGGACTGAATGACAGCGCATGGCATGCCGGCAAGTCATTTTTTGAAGGTGATGAGAATTGCAATGACTTTTCCATTGGAATCGAACTGATCGGTGCTGACAGCACTCCTTATACTGATACGCAATACCAAACTCTTGTTAGTGTTACTAGAGATGTGATGAAATGTTACCCTTTGGTGACACGGGGCCGTATCGTCGGACATTCTGATATAGCACCTGAACGCAAAACCGATCCAGGCCCTTCCTTTGATTGGAAGCGCTATCTTTCAGCTCTTAATTTTTAAGTTTTGTGTGGAAATCGGCTTAGTATTTTTAGTCTTGATCCCAACGAAATAAAACCCCTGCAAGCGTTATGAATGTGATGGTCATCAAGACCAAGATGGCCAACTGCGGGGCGATGTCATAAAAACTCGCGCCTTCTAGCATAACGCTTCTGGATGCTTTGACTAAATGTGTCAGTGGAAGAATTTGCGAGAATTCTTGAAGCCATTGAGGGGCACCGTCAAGAGAAAACCATAATTCTGAAAGAAGTAACATGGGAAAACTGATAAGGTTAAGCATGCCATTTGCTAAGTCCTCACTAGACGTTCGAGCAGCCATAAGTAGCGACATACTTATAATTGCTAGATTACCAGTTATAGCTATGATGAACAGCAGCAAGTAGCTACCTATCATCATGAAATCAATGAATAAGTCGCAAGAAATAAATACAATCGTGGTTACTGCAAGCATGATGAATAGCCTAGATAATGCTTGCGAGACTAAGAATTTACATGCGCTTAAAGGAGTAGCCTGCAGTCTCTTCAGGACTCCATTTTTACGATAACGGACAATGACATAGCCAATTCCCCATAACCCGCTAAACATGATGTTCATTGCCAAGATACCCGGAATTACCCAGTCTATGTAGCGTATTTTTTGGCCCTTGATCTCTTCTCGCTGCCAAAGAATTTGAAGGTTAGCTGGCAGTGATTTATCTGCAAGCATCAATTTTTCTAACAATAGCCCTTTTTCGGATTCAGGGTTTACCCAGTAGCGCTTCACCTCGCCTGGGTCGATGAATATGTCCAGCTCATGGAATCGTACTTTGCTGATAGCATTTTCAAAATCTGTATATATTATGACCTCAATGGTAGGTTCATTGGAAAAAATACCAGATGACATTGCTGGCATTAGTTTAGAGGCGTCGACCGCAGTTGGTGCGACACCAATCACCCCAGCACGAAATATTTTTTGGCTCTCAGACGAAAAAGCTAGGGCCAGTATAATTACTATGAGGGGGGTTGCTATAAAAGACCAAAATAGAGAGCCCTTGTCTCGATAATATTCCCTGTTTCTAGCCATCCATAATGCAAAAATTTGCTTCATTCTTTTAGATTACTCCCTTAAGTGATGCCCAGTTAGCTTTAAGAATAAGTCATCAAGAGAGGGTTTCCTTACTTGTAGTGATTGCAGGGTGATATTTTTGGATATTAGTTCCGATAAAGTTTTTTCTACATCATTGGTGGGAATGGCGATGCAGTCTTCGCGTACCTCTATAGGGCTCGAGATGCAATTGATATGGCTGGAGTCGTCTACGTTGTTAAAATCTTCCCGATCAAGACAAACATAACTATGGTTAAAGTTTTTTTTCAGAAGAGCGCCTGGGGAGTCATCAGCTATAACCTTCCCTTGATCCATTATGACAAGTTGATCACACAGTAACTCAGCTTCTTCCATATAGTGTGTAGTTAAAAGTATAGTTTTTCCACGCTTTTTGATATTTCGAATCAGTGCCCAAAAGTTCCGTCTTGCTTGAGGATCTAGACCAGTTGTAGGTTCATCCAAAAATAGTATTTCCGGATCGTTCACCAAAGCAATCGCTAAAAGTAACCGTTGCCGTTGACCTCCAGAAAGTTGTGTAGCATAAGTTTCTAGGAATTCTTCAAGTTGGCATATCTCAATCAAATCATCGATAGATTGTGTATGACGATACAGTTTCGAAAAAAGGTTAAGAACCTCTCGAGTTTTAAGGTAATCCATTAGCGCCGTTGTTTGAAACTGAATACCTGTCTCTGATGAGAACTGACTATCACGTAATTTCCCTTTATATAAAATCTTTCCAGAGGTAGCTTGTTTTATATTTTCAATGATCTCAATGGTTGTGGTTTTTCCGGCGCCATTAGGGCCGAGCAGCCCACAGCATGACCCTTTAGGTATTGCGAAAGACACGTCATCAACCGCCTTTAAAGAGCGAAAAGATTTTGTTAGATTGAAGACTTCAAGGATGGCTGTCATATAGCAATTAAGTGTATAGCATCATTAGTGTTATCTGTTAGGGTATAAATCTTTTTAATTGAAATTTTTGACAGTATGACGTGCTGACCGTGAAGGAAATATTAAATGAACTTCCAACAAGGTACTAGAAGTTGGGGTGAAGCGTTTCGAGTTTATAGTCGACCAGAAGTAGCTAGGATGCTGTTCTTGGGCTTTTCTGCTGGACTACCCCTTTTGCTTGTATTCAGCACACTAACCGCTTGGCTTCAGGATCTGGATGTCAGTAGGACTAGTATTGGATTTTTTGGGTGGGTGGGGATAACCTATTCCATTAAAGTTTTTTGGGCACCAGTTGTTGATCGCATACGGGTCCCTTGGCTAACTGAGAAATTCGGCCAACGACGAAGTTGGATTTTGATGGGGCAGCTGGGGATTATGCTTGGGTTGATTGCCATGGTATTGGTCGACCCAAAGGCCTCCTTGTCGAATTTCGCAATATGCGCAGTGATAGTTGCTTTTTCATCATCGACTCAAGATGTCGCTATCGATGCTTTTCGTATTGAATCAGCAGCAGACGAGATGCAGGGAGCGCTAGCTGCAAGTTATCAGTTTGGCTATCGCTCAGCGATGCTTGTTGCAGGTGCGGGAGCGCTCTATATAGCAGATATATATAGCTGGAACACTGCATATTTTTTTATGGCCGCCTTAATGTTGGTTGGCATTGGCACTGTTTTTGTTATCCCTGAACCTGCTCGAGATGATAAAGATAAACCTGAGTTAATAAAGCCAGAAAAGACAGGAAAACGGGATCGTTTGATTCATTGGTTTCAGACTGCCTTCATGGCCCCGTTTATCGAGTTTTTTAAAAGGAATGGCTCTTATGCATTAATAATTTTGACGTTTATTGCCGTGTTCCGTCTTAGTGATATTGCGATGGGCATTATGGCTAACCCATTTTATCTGGACATGGGTTTTACCAAGACTGAAATTGCTAGTATTAGCAAAATATTTGGTTTTTTTATGACGCTGCTAGGGGCATTTTTTGGCGGCTTGTGTGTTGTCCGTTATGGCGCTCATAGACCTTTGCTGCTGGCAGCTGGATTAACGGCAGTTACCAATTTATTGTTTGTAAATTTGGCAAATATGGGGCATGACATTAATGGGTTAGTGATGGCAATAAGTGCCGATAACATTAGCGGTGGATTTGCAGGAGCTGTTTTCATTGCTTATTTATCCAGCCTAACTAATCGCGCCTTCACCGCCACACAATATGCGCTTTTTACCTCATTGATGACTTTGCCGGGTAAATTCTTTAGTGGTTTTTCTGGTATCATAGTCGATGCTACTAGCTACCAGGTATTTTTTACCTATGCTGCACTAATGGGCATACCTGCAATAGTCTTGTCTTGGGTGTTGTGGAAAAAAGCGGGTCATGCAACTTAAAATTTCCATAAGGAACTAGTCTTTGAGGTACCTAATATTTTTTGCTGTTGTTGTGCCTATTGCAGAAATCTCGCTGCTAATCAAGGTTGGTAGTGAGATTGGCTCCTTGCCTACCATCGGTCTTGTGTTGCTAACAGCTGGAATGGGGTTCTCTTTGCTGAGGCAACAGGGTATCGAAGCTTTCTCCCGCGTTCGCAGAAAAATGAATGCCGGAGACTTGCCTGCCCAGGAGATGATCGAGGCTGTTATTATTGCGCTTAGCGGTGCTTTGCTGGTGATCCCAGGGTTTGCCACTGATCTTCTAGGGTTTGCCGGTTTAATACCCAGACTTAGGATGTATTTTTTATCAGGTTTAGTATCGAAATTTTTTGTTAGAGGTTACGGCCAAAGCTTTACCCAAGAGCAGTCAGGTAATGACATGGTTCGTGATAAGCGAAAAGCTATAGATGCTGAATATTGGAGAGAGGGTGAAGATAAATAAGTATTTCTATACTGCCCCTTGAAATGATTAGAGTGTGACACCATATATAAGACTGCTTCAGTGCAAACCAGTTTTAATAGATTTTTTATAAATTGGCCTTGTTGAATATAGTTCATATATTTCATGAGGTCTTACATAACAGTTGGAGAATGCTAATGAAAATTCGCCCCCTACACGACCGCGTTGTTGTTCGTCGAAAGGAAGAAGAAGAAAAAACTGCAGGCGGTATTTTATTGCCTGGTTCTGCTAAAGAAAAGCCAAATCAAGGCACTGTGATTGCTGTAGGATCGGGCAAGGTCTTAGACAGTGGTGAGGTGCGTCCAGTAGACGTAAAACTGGGAGACATAGTTGTTTTTGGTAAGTATGCCGGTAGTGATACCATTGAGATCGACGGAGAAGAATTGGTTATTCTTGGTGAAAATGACATCAAAGCAGTTATGGTTAACTAGCAATTAATATAATTTGATCTACTGTTTAATTAGAACACACGTTTCAATGAATTTTTAAGAAAGGAAAATATCATGTCGGACAAAGAAGTCAAATTTGGAGATAGTGCACGCAACCCGATGTTGAGGGGCGTTAATGTACTCGCGGATGCTGTAAAGGTAACACTCGGCCCAAAAGGGCGAAATGTAGTTTTAGAAAAATCATACGGTGCCCCCGTAGTTACTAAAGATGGAGTTTCCGTAGCAAAAGAAATTAATCTTAAAGATAAGTTTGAGAATATGGGCGCTCAGATGGTTAAAGAAGTTGCATCCAAGGCCTCTGATGATGCTGGCGATGGAACTACAACAGCCACTGTGCTGGCGCAGTCTATTGTAAACGAAGGCTTAAAATCAGTAGCTGCGGGCATGAATCCAATGGATTTAAAGCGTGGAATTGATAAAGCGGTTACTGCGGCTGCCGAGCAAATTGCTGCTATGGCTAAACCTTGCTCAGATACAAAAGCTATCGCTCAAGTAGGAACTATATCGGCCAACAGTGATACGCATGTCGGTGACATTATTGCCAAGGCAATGGAAAAGGTTGGAAAGGAAGGTGTCATTACAGTTGAAGATGGTACTGGTCTTGAAAATGAGCTGGATATTGTTGAAGGAATGCAGTTTGATCGGGGCTACCTTTCTCCGTATTTTGTCAACAATCAAGAAACCATGGGTGTCGAGCATGAGAGCCCATATATCTTACTTTACGATAAGAAAATTTCCAACATTCGCGATTTGCTTCCCTTGCTTGAAAGCGTAGCAAAAGCTGGCCGTCCGCTCATGATCATTGCTGAAGATGTTGAAGGCGAAGCTCTGGCGACACTGGTTGTAAATAATTTACGCGGCATAGTAAAAGTTGCAGCATGTAAGGCCCCTGGTTTTGGCGACCGTCGTAAAGCTATGCTTGAAGATATAGCCGTTCTTACGGGGGGTACTGTGATTTCCGAAGAAGTAGGAATGGAGCTTGAGGCTGTAACGTTGGAGCACCTAGGTACCGCCAAACGTATCAGCATGACCAAAGAAAACACAACTGTTGTGGATGGTGCTGGTGACAAAAAAGGTATTGTTGCTCGAGTGAAGCAAATTCGCGCACAAATTGAAGATACCTCTTCTGATTACGATCGCGAAAAACTACAAGAGCGAGTTGCTAAACTGGCTGGCGGTGTTGCTGTCATCAAAGTGGGTGCGGCTACAGAAGTAGAAATGAAAGAAAAGAAAGCCAGAGTGGATGATGCTCTGCATGCTACTCGCGCAGCTGTTGAGGAGGGTGTTGTGCCCGGAGGCGGTGTTGCTTTGATTCGAGCTCTTCAGGGTATCGAAGGACTGACCGGAGATAATGAGGACCAGAATGTAGGGATCAGATTAGCTCAGCGTGCCATGGAGTCCCCTCTTCGTCAGATCGTTGCAAATGCTGGAGGAGAGGCTTCGGTAGTTGTAGATAAAGTCAAAGCCGGCAAAGGTAATTTCGGTTATAACGCAGCGCTAGGTGAATATGGCGATATGATCGCTATGGGAATCCTAGATCCCGCAAAAGTAACTCGTAGCGCACTTCAGGCTGCAGCATCTATAGCGGGCTTGATGTTAACCACAGAGGCTATGGTTGCTGATTCCCCAGCAGATGATGCCGCCGCTGGCGGTGGAATGCCGGATATGGGCGGTATGGGCGGCATGGGCGGTATGGGCGGCGGTATGGGCGGTATGATGTAAACATCCTGACTTAATCTCATCAAGTCACAAGAAAGCTCGTAGGTTCAATACCTACGGGCTTTTTTTTGGAGCCTGTGTGCTAATACTGAGTACCTTGTTGAAGGTGGCCTCAGAACAGGCTATAGTTTTGGGTATACACAACACTAGCTGTCAATTTGATACTAAGGATATAGATATGGAATTTTTTAACTTTCTCGTTCGATGGAGTCATTTGTTGTTTGGCATCACATGGATTGGGATGCTTTATTACTTTAATTTTGTTCAAGGCGGTTACTTTAAGCAGGCAACGCCTGAGGCATTGGCTGATGCAAAATCTAAGTTGGCACCAAGTGCACTTTGGTGGTTCCGTTGGGGCGCCATGTTTACTTTTATTTCTGGGATAGTGTTACTCGGCGGGCTTTCTCATAACCATCAGTTTAATAATTCAATTGTGATTGGCTCTACGATGGGAACCCTGATGTTCTTGAATGTCTGGTTAGTGATTTGGCCTGCGCAGCAAATAGCACTCGGAATGAAAGAAGGCGATGCCGCCAAAAACGGTGCTAAAGCTCTTTTAGCATCTAGGACCAATGTGTTGTTTTCTGCACCTATGGTCTTCGGTATGCTAGCCAGTCCTCATGGGGCTCAATGGGGTGGAAGTGGTTACGGTACTGCTGTGGGTGGGCTGGATTTAATGATCTGTTTGGTGATTATTGCAGCATTGGAAATTAATGGCCTGATCGGCAAACAGGGGCCAATGGCTTCAGTGAAGGGTGTTATACATGGTAGCTTGACGCTAACAGCTGTGTTATTTGGTGTGCTTTATTTTTGTTAAAGTATTTTGTCTTCTTAAGTTAAAAAAAGCCCTGAAATTCAGGGCTTTTTTCTTCCTAGAATTTTATTTTTAGGCGTGCTAGCGACGACATGCTAAAGATTAAAAGATCTACTTGATAGTCAGTTTTTATGCCTATAGCGTATAATATAAATACTGATCTTATAGCAGCTAAATCTTTTTGCGAGGGTGTCCCAAATTATGAGTAATGATGATTTTAATAGGATCGATTCCATTGTGCCTGAGAGCGATGAAAGGATAGGCAGAGGAAAAGCTTATGCTAATCAATATTCTTCCAGGGGGAGCGACTCTAGTAAAGCAAGTGGCATCCTTGCGTCATTCAGCTCCAAAGGCTATAAACTGCTTGTTTTTATTGCGGTGATTGCGGGCTATTTGCTTATATCCCAGGCGCTGCAGTTAACGCGTTTACAGGATCGCTTCAATGAGCTTGAGGCCAAAATTATCTCTACAGATGAGTCGCTTGATCAGTCGGGGGAGTTGATAGTTACAAGACTTGGAACACAAGAATCCACCTTAGTGAAGCATTGGTCTGAAATAAGAAAATTATGGGCCATTGCTTATGATAGAAATAGAAAAAATATTAGCCAGCAGCAAGAAAAAATCAAGTTGCAAGGTATCGCTTTAGAAAAGTTAAGAACTTTGACAGCAAACCAGAAAAAAGAACTTGCTAGCATGACTGGCAAGGTGGATAAATCCGTTAAGACAGTGAACACAATGGTCGGCTCTTCTCTAGCCGCTAAGTCAGAGATAAGTGATTTAGCGGCCCAAATTCGAGCGCTATCTGTAACGGACCTTAATGCTCGTATAGCTGATAACGAGAAAGCAATTAAAGCAATTGACGCGCATCGGCTCAGTGTTAATCGTGAGATACAGCAACTAAAAGAGTGGTTAAGTGGTAAGCCTTAATGAGGTGATTGATCGGCCTAAAAGAAGGTGCTGATATTCTTAGCCTATACTAAAATAATTTTATGGGAAAATTTCAAGTGACTGTGATCCGCCAAGACGACCTTATAGAAAGCATTGCCGATGCACTGCAGTTTATTTCTTATTACCATCCACTTGACTTTATACAAGCGATTCATCGCGCTTATGAAAGAGAAGAGTCTCAGGCAGCTAAAGACGCCATGGCTCAGATACTAATTAACTCTCGCATGTGCGCTATGGGGCATCGACCGCTTTGCCAGGATACCGGTATAGTGAATGTATTCATGAAAGTAGGTATGGATATTCAATGGCAAGGCAACATGAGTGTTACCGATATGATTAATGAGGGGGTTAGGCAGGCGTACAATCATCCGGATAACTTATTGCGAGCATCTATATTAGCTGATCCTGACGGCGCGCGAAGAAATACCGGTGACAACACACCTGCGGTTATTAGCTATGAAATTGTTCCCGGCAATAAATTAGTTATTGATGTAGCGGCAAAAGGAGGAGGGTCTGAGGCAAAGTCTAAATTTGCTATGCTGAACCCCTCTGACTCAGTGGTAGATTGGGTGTTGCAGGAAGTGCCAAAAATGGGCGCTGGTTGGTGTCCTCCTGGAATGCTTGGTATTGGTATTGGTGGTACAGCAGAAAAAGCAATGCTCTTGGCTAAAGAGTCACTAATGGAGTCTATTGATATACAAGAACTCCAAGATAGAGGACCGTCATCTCGTGCAGAAGAGCTTCGATTGGAGTTATTTAAAAAGGTTAATGATCTCGGAGTCGGCGCCCAAGGATTAGGAGGATTGACTACTGTTTTGGACGTTAAGGTCAAAGATTTCCCTGCTCATGCAGCCAACAAGGCTGTTGCTCTGATTCCCAATTGTGCCGCTTCGCGCCATACTCACTTCACTCTTGATGGGTCGGGCCCAGCAAAGCAAACACCACCTAATATTGAAGACTGGCCAAAAATTTCATGGGAGATAGGTGATAGCGTCAGAAAAGTTGACTTAGATAAAGTCACCAAAAATGATTTATTGGACTGGATGCCAGGTGAAACCATACTCCTTTCAGGAAAAATATTAACTGGAAGAGATGCTGCTCATAAGCGTATTGTTGAAATGATTGCTAATGGCGAAAAACCGCCTATTGATATGACTGGACGATTTATTTATTACGTGGGCCCAGTTGATCCCGTAAGGAAAGAGATTGTTGGCCCAGCAGGACCAACAACTGCAACGCGAATGGATAAGTTCACGCGCACCTTGCTTGAAAAAACTGGTCTTATTGGCATGATCGGCAAGGCCGAAAGAGGCCCAAGTGCAATTGATGCCATTAGGGATCATAAAGCTATTTATTTGATGGCTGTTGGTGGAGCCGCCTATCTGGTGTCGAAAGCTATTGTTGGCGCCAAAGTGGTGGCTTTTGAGGATCTTGGTATGGAGGCAATTTATGAATTTGAGATTGTTGATATGCCTGTTACAGTGGCTGTAGACACAAATGGTGAGTCAGTACATCGTACTGGACCAGAAATTTGGAAAACAAAAATTGAAGAGCAGGCGTTGAAGCTCGGAGAATAAGTTATTC